>CBDETR010000001.1:0-5119 GCA_965243045.1 Alphaproteobacteria bacterium
CTGTTCTACCATAAAGGTAACGCCAACCCCTAACACAACGGCACCGCCTAAGCGCGCTGTGATGTGATTCGGCAACTGAATTTCAAAGATTTTCTTGGCAATTATACCCGCCATCAACGCAATCATGAATTGCCCAATGCTAAAGCTTACAAGGTAAGCAATCAGCGGGGTTGTTTCTGCGCCAATAATGCCACTGCCATAAGCCGTGCCATGCAATATGCCTGCGCCCAATGCCAATGCCACCATCAAACGTGTAGGAATTATTTTGCCATAAGCTGCCATCGCGCCAATCATTATCACCGAGCCGGCAATTAAAATTTCAGTAAAAGGCACAACAATATTGCCTAAAAATAGCAAACAGCCTAGCAAGCTTGCGCCCACAAAACTGGCAGGTAGTAATAAGCGGTTTTTCTGGAATAATGCCAATAAGCCAATCGCGATGATAAAGCTTAAATGGTCTAGCCCGATGATGGGGTGGGCAAAGCCTGAAATCAGCCCATGCCATAATGTGCTAGGGGTTTCGCCCCCCAAAGGGTGATGCGCCAATGCTGTGTGAGATATAAAGAGGCTGATTGTAGTGCCGATTGTGATGATTTTTTTCATGATGATGAAACTCCTCAAAAAAATTAGACTTGTTTGGGGGTGGTAGAAGCATCGGATGGTGCTGGCCTTTTATAGCCACGCAACGCCCATGCAATTATCGCACCGATAATAAAGGGGGTTAAGTAATCACTAAATTCAAATCCCATTTTACCAAATCTTCAACATGTTATTTTTGAGAATATGCTGTTCAATAAAATAGCATACCCCGACTGAAGCATATAAATATGCGTTATCAGGCAGGTCTCCTGGCTTGCGATGCGAATGATTTACCACCTTCCCAAAAATACATTCAGTGGTGATTTGTAAATCCGCTTATCCCGTTAAGGATGTATCGCCTACAGTCGCGGGGACGGCAATGGATTAAGGTGTTCAAAAGTTTCACCGGCACCATATTCCCTATTAAGCAATGCCATTTCGATGGCATTTCTCACCTGATGGGTGGATATTAAAAGAGTTATCTTATGATGTCAATCGCATTATAAAAGCATTATCAAGATAGACTTAAAGCGACAAAAAACGACAAAAAATTGTGTAAATAGTTTCAAAATTTTCAAAGCTTTTGTGAATATGTTATATAGGGAATCCAAGCAATTTATAAAAGCAAATTATAATGGAATAAAATTAACCTTTACGGGATAAATAGAATGGCAGACAAAAAGGAAAGAATAGAATTTAGCTTTGATGATAATAATTTTTATTTAGATTTAGATTTAGATCCAGATTTTTATTTAGATTTAGATTTAGATCCAGATTTTTATTTAGATTCAGTGATTTTCAATAGGGATAAAAAAAAGTTTTGTCTGTTAGAGGGTAAGGAATTACAACGGGCATTTGATGGTGTGAGAAACAAGTTTTCATGTCAGAAATATTATCATATTATTTTAGAGAAGCTTAAAAATTATCACGATGATAAAAAAATTATCGTACGCTTCCATCAATGTTTCATTGGCGATGAAGAAAATTATAAGGACTATTGCACAAAAAATCCTAATATTTCGTTACAATATATTGAGATAGATGATGAGATGCTGATAAGGGCATTTTCTTCATTTGAAACTCATGTGACGCAGAGTGTTTTTTGCCAAGAAATAAATTTTATTAATATGACTTTGAACCATCCAATGTATTTTTTAGATACAAAATTTCAGCAAGAGGTTAGGTTTTATAGAACAGAGTTTCAGCAAGAGGTTGATTTTACTCATGCAGAATTTCAAAAAATTATGTATTTCTTTAATGCAAAATTTCAGCAAGAGGTTAGGTTTAATAGAGCAAAATTTAAGCAAGACGCTGATTTCTTAAATATAGAATTTAAGCAAGACGCTGATTTCTCAGATACAAAATTTCAGCAAGAGGTTAGGTTTAATAGAGCAAAATTTAAGCAAGACGCTGATTTCTCAAATATAGAATTTAAACAAGACGCTAGTTTTTCAAATATAGAGTTTCAGAAAGATGTTAATTTTGCACGCGCCACTTTCTCTGGAAAAACTGATTTTCTGGCTGCAAAATGTAAGCAAGAATTGAATTTTAAATATTGTAATTTTATCGAAATTGTTGATTTTTCTAAACTTACTTGCGACTGGGTGCCTAATTTCCGTCTCTGCACATTTCAAAAAGCCATCAGCCTAAATCAATTAACAATTCCTGCTCAACCGCCTTCTGCCCAAATAGTTGCCCAAAAACAAAAGGTTGATATTGCCGACCGTTACCGTCGATTAAAAGTAATGGCGCAAGAAGCAGGAGATAGGGATTTACAATTAAGTGCTTTTGCCGGTGAGATGGAGATGAAATTGCAGGGGCAACCATCATGGCAAAAATCTCTGATTCCCTTACGTATTTATAAATGGCTTAGCAATTATGGGCAATCATTATTACGCCCGATTTTTGCATTGTTATTAATATGGTTTGTTTTTGCTAGCATCTATCTGCACATGCTTTATTCACCAATCCTGAAACAATCTGATTTTATTGATATGCTGGTATTTTCTGCTACCAATATGGTGCCATTTACCAACAATATCAACACCAACCTGCTAAATTCTATTGTTGCTAATGAAGCATCTGGTTATTTTTATGGCATGGCTTTTTTTCAGCGTATTCTTGGATTGCCATTATTATTTCTGTTTGGTTTGGCATTGCGTAACAAATTCTTGATGAAATAACATCAATCAAGTGCGGCGATTCCCGGCAATATTTTGCCTTCCAACCATTCTAAAAATGCCCCGCCTGCAGTGGATAAATAGGTAAAATCATCGGCGCAACCGGATTTTTTAACGGCTGAAACGGTATCGCCACCCCCTGCCACAACCACCGCACGCTTGGCTTGGCTTGGTACGCTTGGCTTAGCACGCTTGCTTAAATAGTGGCATAATTGATTGGTGCCATTGCCAAAAGCCGGCATCTCAAACACACCTAAAGGCCCGTTCATAATAATGGTTTTCGCATCATCAAGCGCGTTTTTAATGGCTTCCAAACTTTGCGCGCCGGCATCTAAAATCATCTCGTCATCTAAAATCATAGAAAAATCACTAATAGCACGCCCTGTGGCTTGCGGAGATATTTCTGTGCCAAGAATGGCATCGGTTGGCAATATCAACTTAGTGTTGTTTTTTTGCGCGGCGGCGATAATCTCATCAACCAGATGCATTGCCTCATCTTCGCATAAGGATGCGCCAATTTTATGCCCCGCATGTTTCAAAAACATGTTCGCCATACCCCCTGTTATCACCAAAATATCGGCATTTTGAGTTAAATTTTCTAGCAAGGCGATTTTACTAGAAATCTTTGCCCCGCCAACAATCGCCGCTAACGGACGCGCAGGATTTTGCAACACATTGTTCAGCATGGTTACTTCACGCGCCAATAATGGCCCCGCAAAGGCAGGCAAACATTTTGCCAACCCTACGGTTGAGGCATGGGCGCGGTGCGCGGTTGCAAAGGCATCGTTAATGTAAATATCGCCTGCTTTGGCAATTTGTTCAGCAAAATCAATGTCGTTTTTTTCTTCCTCTGCCCAGAAACGCAAATTTTCTAGCATCATCAAATCACCTGCTTGCATCTGTTTTGATTTTTGTTGCAACGCATCAATTGTCTTTACAAAATTAATAGGCGTTTTTAAGGCGTCACTTAAATATTGGCGAATGGGTGCCAGCGACATATCAGGATTGGGCTTACCCTTAGGGCGTCCCCAATGGCTAAGCAAAATTAAAGATGCGCCTTGCTGTAAAATATGCTGAATACCCGGCAATGTTTCAGTGATACGGGTTGCATCGCTGATAACGCCTTGTTGCATTGGCACGTTAAAATCAACGCGCATGAACACACGCTTATTTTTTAATGAGGCTTGTGTGTAATCTTGCATGCTTTGCTTTTTCCTTGTACCTTATTGTGATAATATGTGATAAATTGATGATGCATATTTTTTTCAAGATGGCAAGTGCTTGGTTGACAAATGCCACGATTTGCGCGAAAATACGCATCGTTAAATGTTATTGCTTTAAACGGAGGGGTGGCAGAGAGGTAATGCAGCGGATTGCTAATCCGTGACCGTCTTAAAGCGGTTCCTGGGTTCAAATCCCAGTCCCTCCGCCATTATAAGTTCCGCTTGTGCTGGCAAAAAGCCCGCATTGCGCTTAATAACCCCCCGCTGTACCAAATACTGGCATCGAAAGTGTTGATGGTAATATTAACGCGGGGGTTTGGGGTTCCTTGCGATAAGCAAGGTCGCAACCCCATGATATTAATGGCGATCCCGAGTGGATTCGAACCCGCGATTTATCCGCAACAACAATCCTGCTGAGTAAGGTTTTAATTGAGAAACTGAAAAGAGGTAATTTGTTAATAATCTTCATGGATTCAATTGAAAGGGTGATGATAGATTTCATCTTTCAGCCATATTTTAATACAATACTGTTACGTTTTCTTTGTTGAGGCTGATTTTATTGAGCCATGTTGCCATATCAATATTGGCATAGCCATTGATATAGATGCGGTTATCGTCGATATTTGTGAGGTCGAATGTGCATTTTGCCACCAGATAGTAGCAATCATCTATTTTATAGAGTGCCTTTTCTTCTATGGTTTCAATCGGCAAATGCAATTCCTTACCGCTTTGTGCCATCATATTATAGAGGGTATCTTCTATGCTACGACTGATATTCAAATCGCCATGTTCAGTGATTAAAGGGCGCGGTTGTAATGAAAACACCTTATAGCCAATATCCAAGCGTGACGCTTTTTAGCGCGGACGCTTAGACATATAACGCCGCCTCCCAGCCAAAAGCTGAGAAAGGCGCATCATTGACACGAAACTAAATTGTAATGAAATAACGCGTCAATTACGATTGATGCGTTAGGGCAATCAATCCCTGCGGAGTGATTGATTAAAATAATTCATAGATTTAATCAAACGTGATATTTTTAGCTTCAAGCCGTTTATCTATCCAAGCCATCGCTTCATCTTCTGATGTTTCTATTGCCTTTTCAACGGCTGTTTTGGCAATATCGAGCAGAGTTTTGG
>CBDETR010000002.1:0-276930 GCA_965243045.1 Alphaproteobacteria bacterium
AAGTATTACCTGCATGAAAAATTAAAATTTTCCACCTCTATGTTGGTGATGGATATGATTGCCGTAAGCAACCCTGCCACATAAACCATTTTTCAGGTAGTGATTGACGCATCTCTTGCAAAACATCATCTATAATTTTTTCATGAAACAATCCAAAAACCGCAGAGCCACTGCCACTCATTCGCGCCAAATCTTCATTAAAACCATTGAGAAAATCAATCATCTCATTAATTTCTGGCATTAGCTTTATCGCTGGAATTTGCAAATCATTGCGGCCTGCCACGATATTTTGCCAATAACTCTTGCCAACCGCCTGATTATCAGCATCTGCATTGCCGATACTATATTGCCGATAAATTTCTTTTGTGGCAAGCCCCTGCCCGGGCCATAAAATCACACATTGCATATCTGTTAATTCTGCCTGAATTTTTTGCGGATGAGGGGTGAAAATCTCACCAATGCCCTGCATCAACCCCGCTTGCGAATGATAACAACATATGCCATCGCCACCAATCAATTGTGCCAAAGTAGCTATTTGTTGCGTAGATATTTCTGCACTGAAAAAACGGAGCAAAGCCGCCGCATCCGCAGTGCCACCGCCAAGCCCCGCCCCTGATGGAATGTTCTTGGTTACATTAATATATAAAGGCGGGATATAAAGCACGTCACGCAAACCCCGTAAAATTTTGATAATCAGATTATCGTCTCGTGCCATGTCTGTAAGCTGATAGGCAAATTCACCATCAAACTGGCAAATGTCTTCATTATTATCACCGCCACCACCATCATAAGCACGAAATATTATCACATCGCATAGATTGGCAAAAACCACTTCGCTATCAAGCAGATGATACCCATCGGCGCGCTTGCCTGTTATATGCAAGGTGAGGTTCAATTTTGCGGGCGCTTCCACGCGCTGACCATCTGTAAGATATGTCCCTAAATCAACGATACTCACAAACCTTTATCTATTTTCTTTTGTATTTTCTTTAATCTATCAGCCTCTGGGTCAAGCGAAAGCGCACGCTGCCACTGAAAACGCGCTTGCCGTTTTAACCCTAACTGCCAATAGGCATCGCCCAAATGCTCGTTCACATCTATATCGTAAGGCAATCGCTGAATGGCATTTTCTAAAATAGTTGTGGCGGTTTGATAATCTGCATTTTTATAATAAGCCCATGCCAATGAATCAATAATCGCACCATCGCCCGGGCTTAACACAACCGCCCGTTTCAAAAGAAAAATCGCATCATCAATATTCACATCTTTATCTGCCCACCCATAGCCAAGATAATTCATCACCGACGCATTAACCGGATTATAAGCAATGGAAAATAGCAAATCATTATCTGATTGTTTGATTTTGTCTAGCCGTTCATAAGTGATGCCACGCAGGTAAAATAAGCGCGAGAATGATTGCCACTGCCCAACACCATCTTGCTGATAAAAAGAGGACTTTTCACCCTGCTCCATAATTTCACGCACCATTTCTATGCTCGGTTGCAAAGGTCTATAATCATCAAAAGGTAAAATTTCAAAGGCTTTATCATACGCCGCTAGTGCTTTTTTATATTTTCTATGAACACGCCAAACCGTGCCTTCTTGCTGATAAAGATGATAGATTTTCGGATATTGTTGTTGCAATTCATGCAACATATCGATACTGCGCTGATATTCTTCTTTTTCAGTATCGCTATAAAGCAATGCCAATGCTAATTGATTGCTAAATTTTACCCAAAGCGGAAACCCATCATCTTCATAGGCATCAATCAAACTTTCGCGCAAATTAATTACCGCATCGTAATCATTGCCTTCTTCGGTTAAATCAGTCAGCAAATCAGTAATCACCAAGAATAAATCGGCATCATTCGGGTTGAGATAAAGCCCTAACCTTGCCAATAAAATACCTTCTTCTCGTACAATTTGACGGGTTTGCAATAATTTTACAATCGATACAATATGCTGATTGATATAATAAATTTTATCTTGAGGCAAAGGCTGTAAAGTATTGTTCATGATTGCCTGTCTGATTTCCTCATAAAATAACCGCCTGATATGATACTCAGGCGCAAGCCTATCAATCACCTGCAAGGCTTTTTCCTTCTGCCCTTGCTGATAAAGCGCATGCAAATAAAACATCTGCGTACCATAATCAAGCAGATGAATGGGTTGTTTTGTGGCATTGACATAATCAACAATTTTCTGCCAATCATGGTCACGTGCGTGATGAGAGAGAAACAAACTGCTATCTTCATTCACATTTTGAGTGATTTCTGCAACATATTTACTGTTACGCGCATCACCATCATTATCATAGGTAAGGTAAGCAAGGCGCGGAATAACATAGCGAAAGATAACAGCATCAGACGTGATTTTATCCATATAATCACGCGCTTCTTTCATTTTATTGCCACGCATCATTTTGATGGCATGAAATAATTTTTCCCAATCGGCATAAGGGCGGATACCAAAACTGCTATTCTGCCCTAACCATGCCCGCAATTGGGCATCATCATAATGGGGAGCACCACTATCGGCAGTAATATTTTCTAACGTATCAAAAAATACCGATGCGCGTTCATAATCACCAACCGATAAATATCCTAAAAAAGCACGCCCTCTAAATTCGGCATCTCCATCTAGCCAATTACTGACCGACCCATAATATTGCCGTGCCTGTAAATAATCTTTGCGCCTTTCCCAATATTCCAGTTGTAAATAATGCCCCGCATAGCCCTTCAGCCCTTCCGCAACATCAAACTCTCCATTATTATCGGCTGTTGCCTCATCATAAAAATAATTGAACCATAGCAATCCACCCACCGAAACAAATAACAGCAAAGAAAATACAGAAGACGTTAATCGGCTACTTAGCAAACGAAACCCTATTCCTTGCTTTGGCTTATCCTTATTTTTGTCTTTATGAAGTTTTGAAATCATGTTTACCCATTATTTACGAAATCATATCGCCTTTGCTATGCAATAACGCATATAAACCATTTTTCGCCAATAAATCCTTATGATTGCCATATTCGCTAATTTTACCATGCTCAAACACATAAATCATATCAACATCATAGACTGTGCTTAACCGATGGGCAATAATCAATACCGTGCGATTTTTCATCAACTTATCCATCGCCTTTTGAATATAATTCTCAGAACGCTGGTCAAGGGCAGATGTTGCCTCATCTAATAGCATAATCGGCGCATCTTTATAGATGGCACGGGCAATTGCCAAACGCTGTTTTTGTCCGCCTGAAAGCCGATTGCCACCCTCGCCTGCAAAACTATCATATTTATCTGCCAACCGATTGATAAACCCATCAGCATCTGCCATATGGGCGGCATGGCGCACTTTTTCAAAATCAAAATCATCATCACCAAAGGCAATATTGCCAGCAATGGTATCGTTAAACACGCCTTGTTCTTGCGACACAACTGCCACATGCTCGCGCAAAGATTTTGTTGTTATATCCTTAATATTCTGCCCATCAATGATAATATTGCCTTGTTGGGGGTCGTAAAAACGCATCAATAAATTGAACAAGGTTGATTTGCCTGAACCTGATGGTCCAACCAGTGCCACCTTTTGCTGACCTTTAATTTGAAAATTAATATCATGCAAGGCACGTTCTTCAGATTCTTTATAATAAAAAGAAACCCCCTTAAATTGAATGTCTCCCTTTTTGACAATTAAATCTTTAGCGTCTTTTTTACTGACGACTCTTGGCTTTTTATCCATCATCTCGAAGAGGCGATTTGCCGCCGCAAGCCCTTCTTGCAAGCCAGCATTCACTGCTGATAAGCTCCGCAATGGCTGATAAGCAAGCAATAACGCCGTAAAGAACGACATAAACGCGCCCACAGTCGTTTCCCCGCGCAACACCTGAAAACCACTCACCAAAATAGTAATTGCCATGGTAAGCCCAAATAAAAACTCAATCACAGGAAGCATACGCGCGCGCACATCTTCTTGCTTAAAATTAGCGCGGAACAATGTGTAAAATATATCAGCGGCACGCTTTTTCATAAAATTCTCGCTGGCATAGGCTTTAATTTGAACAATACCACGAAAACTTTCATTCAAAAATGCGCCCGCCAAACCTGTGTTTTCTTGCAAACCAACGGCAATCACGCGCAATTTACGCCCCACAAACACAATCGTTAATATCGCCAACGGGAAAATAACAGCAACAACAAAAGCAAGTTGCCAATTTGTATAAAATAAATTCGCCAGATATACCGTTAGCAAAATTGCATCGCGCACCGCGCCTAGCATAGATTTCGTCACAACATTACGCACCAATTGCATTTCAAAGCTAAAGCGAGTCATGATTTTTCCTGATTGGTCCGAAAGAATTTGCATCACATCGCCTGTAATCAATTTGCTATAAAGCTGATTTTGCATCTGCTCTACCACGCCATGTCCGACCAAAGCCAGTTGGCGGTTTTGCAAATAAATGGCACAGCCACGAATGATAGATAAGATTAAAAACAACACTGGCAATATATAAAATAGGCTTTCATCGCCATGCACCAAAATAAAGTCAAAAATAGGCTCCAACAATCTTACTTGGGCAAAGGTGGTGATAGCCACAATGATAATGGCTAAAAAAGCCACCAATAACTTGCCCCGATGCTCTCTAACATAATCACCCAATAGGCGCTTACATAAGTGCCAACTATCTGGTATTTCCTCTAACTTTTGTTTCTTTTTGCGCATTTATTTTGCCTAATTTGCTGATATAATAACGTGCCTATCACTAATTTTCTGCCTATCTATAGACCTATTCATTTTATAGCTGATTAATCTATCAATATCACTAGTTTTTCTTGACTTTACCCCTCTTTATAAAGCATAGCTAATATATTCACAACTTAGAATTATCGGCAAAACTGATTGCCGTCATGCCGTATCGGGTGTTTTTTTGTTTTAAAGGAGAATTTCTAATGTCTGAGGAATCTTTTGATGTTGTTATTATTGGTGGTGGACCCGGCGGTTATGTTTCTGCTATTCGCGCTTCACAGCTAGGGTTTAAGACGGCGGTTATTGAAAAACGTAAAAATTTAGGGGGAACTTGCTTGAATGTGGGTTGTATTCCTTCCAAAGCTTTGCTTCAAGCATCGCATCATTATACAGTGATTGAAAATGAAGTGGCAGATTTTGGCATTGAAGTTGGCAAGCCAAAAATGAATGTTGAAAAAATGCTCAAACGCAAAGATAATGTTATCAAAACATTGGCATCTGGCATTGATGGTCTTTTGAAAAAGAATAAAGTGACCCGTTATCAAGGCGCAGGCAGTTTATTAGGTGATGGCAACGTGATGATTGCCGATAAGAAAGATAAAAAAACAATCAATGGCAAAATTATTATTATTGCCACAGGTTCGGTCGTACGCCAATTGCCACAATTAACAGCCGATGAAAAACATGTTGTATCATCTACAGGCGCGTTAGAATTTACCAAAACGCCGAAAAGCATGGCAATTATTGGCGGTGGTGTGATTGGGCTTGAAATTGGTTCTGTTTGGGCGCGCTTGGGTTGCGAGGTTACTGTGATTGAACGTCAGGCGCATATTGGCACAACATTAGATGAGGAATTGGCAAAAGAAGTGCAGAAAATGCTAACCTCTCAAGGCATGAATTTCTTTGTAAATACCGAAGTGCAGGAGACGAAATTCTTGAGTGATGGTGGTTTCACTGTTTGTTTTAGCGAAGACAATGCAAAAGAATTATGTTGCAATTTTGAAAAAATCATGGTCTCTGTTGGTCGTGTGTCTTATACTGAAGGGCTAGGGCTAGAAAATATTGGGGTTGAATTAGAACCTAATGGTATGATTAAAGTGGATGATAATTTACAAACCACTGCTGAGAATATCTATGCGATTGGTGATTGTGTGCGTGGTCCGATGCTGGCGCATAAAGCCGAAGAAGAAGGTGTGTGCTTGGTAGAAAGGCTTGCTGGGCATCATGCACAAGTCAATTACGATGTTATTCCTAGCATCATCTATACGCATCCTGAAGCGGCTTCGGTTGGTAAAACAGAAGGTGAATTAACAAAAGCAGGCATTGACTATCAATCCGCTAAATTTCCTTTCATCGCCAATAGTCGTGCGCGTGCAAATGGCGAAACAGAAGGCTGGGTAAAATTGTTAGCTGATAAAAGTGATAATCGTATTTTAGGGTGTCATATTGTTGCCGCTGATGCGGGCACATTGATTCATGAAGTTGCTAATGTAATGGATTTTGCTGGCACTGCAAATGATTTAGCCATGATTTGCCATGCTCACCCAACCACGAATGAAGCTGTACGTGAAGCCGCACTTATGATTGCGAATGGCGCTGCCATTCATATGTAATCTGGCATATGTAATCTGGCATATGTAATCTGGCATATATGCAATATGTTACGTTAGAATTACAGCCTTTGTGATAATTCATCAATCATCGCTTGAGTCGTAGAAACGACTTTTGCACTGGCAGAAAAGCCCCGTTGGCTAACAATCATAGCAGAAAATTCTTGCGCCAAATCAACCGATGAACTTTCCGTTGCGTTAGAAACAATCTGCCCCGCTCCGCCAGCATTGGCTTGCCGTGTAAAAGGCTGACCTGAATCATGCGTTTCACTGAAAGATAGCCCTTCAGCAGGCGATAGCCCATTTGGATTTTGAAACACAATCAATGGCACTTGTGACAAATCGCGGGTTTCACCATTGGCAAATCGTCCAGAGATTAAACCTTCTTCATTAATCTGAATAGAGCTAAGGTTAGCCGCACCACGCCCATTATTCCTTAATGACCGTATGGTAGAGATATGGTCAGAAAATTGTGTGATGCCATCATCACCCGTACCAGCATTACCAGCAGAAATACTAGATCTTGAACGGTTGAGACCTTCCCCTGCGGAAAGAGCACTCAAATTCATGGAACCAAAATCAAACTCTATCTGTGTTGTTTCAGCACCACTGATGAATGCACCATCATAATCAATATTCACAGCAATTTTACTAAACCCATGCCTAGCAAACGAAGGTAACAATGTGTCACCAGAGTCAGGCCTTGCCAACTCACCCGTTTCACCACTCACCAAACGGCTTATCATAAATTTATCGCCCCTATCCACATCACGCGGATATTCACCGGGCATATCGCCCCTTGGCCAATGGCGCTCCATATCATCAATATCACCATTAAAATTTGCATAGCCTGCTGTTTGACGCCCCGCACGATTTTCAATCGTAAGAACAGATTGCAAAGCTGCTATAATCCGCGGCATTGCATCGGGATAATCAATGGTTTCTAAAATTTCAATGGCATCACCCACCTCATCATTTGTAGGGGGGTTAGAAAAGGCAGTTTCTGGCACACCACTTTCTAATAATATATCTCTAATTTGATCGCGAACAGCTTGCGTTACCGCACTGCTTGTCAAATCAATTCTGTCCCCCGCTACAGAACCACGTTCACTAAGCGTACCATCATTAATCGGCAATGCTGTTTGACGAAAAAATGAAAAAGCACCGGGCAATGCCATATTGCTCAATTTACCTTCACTATCAAATAATAAATCAGCAATCGCAACATCACTGCCTTGTACCAAGCCTAATTCATTACCTTCGCCATCAAAATTTTGGAACCCCACATTGTCATTCTCTAAAAATTTTGTATAAACACGCCAACCACCTGGCACGGTTGTTTGCACCTGTTTATTTAATGTGCCACCGGGTACGGTGAAAAATATCGTGCTATCTTCTGAGGGAATCTTTTTGAAAGTCAATTCCACCTGCTCCGGATTGCCTCTGGCATCGCGTATTTCATATTGTAAAGAAAACTCTTGGTCACGTGCCAATTCAGGTATAATATTAACCCCTATCCCAATATCCGTGCTTGCAATAGGGCTTGAAAGCTGACTGCCAATATTAACGGTCTTAAAATCTAAAGATGAGGTACTTCTAGAGATTTTTGTGCCATCAGCACTGGCTGCCCATGACAATAAATAATGCCCATCGGCATTGCGTAAATTGCCTTCCCTATCAGATTGAAAATCACCACGGCGGGTATAAAGAATTTCAGATGCTGGGCTCCATTCGCCATTTTCTTCAGAAATATGTTTTGTAACCGCAAAATAACCATCGCCCAAAACTGCCAAATCAGTGACATTATTGGTAATCTGAAGCTGACCTTGTTCGCTAATATTCCGCACGGGTCTGGAGCGCACCCCACCTGCAGAAAATTGTAATCGATTGTTATTTTCATTTTCGGTAACAAAGCTTGTAAAACTTGAATCTACACGCTTATAACTAATAGAATTTGTGTTCGCAATATTATTTGAAATAATGCTCATTCGCTCTGAAGTGGCTGTAATATTACTAACCGAGGAGCGAAGCGCGCTATAAAGTGACATATTTTTTCCTATCGCATCATAATCATATTATTAAAAATGGCTTAGCGTATTGACGCTAATTCCCGTAACATTTCATCAGCCGCACTAATCACTTTGGTAGAAGCGGAATAACCACGCTGTGTTACAATCATATCTGAGAATTCCTGCGCTACATCTACCGCAGAAGATTCCAATGCTGACCCACGGATTGTACCTGATGTGCCACTATCCGCCTCAGCAAGTGTTGGCAAGCCAGAATCTTCAGAAATAGCATAGGCATTCCCTGAACGCGCAATCATACCATTAGGATTGGCAAATAAAGCCAATGGAACTTGATATAAATCACGGAGCTCACCATTACTATAATTGCCAGAGATAACGCCATTGCGATTAACAGACACTGTTGATAAGGATGAAAATTGTCGTCCATTTTGCTCTGAAGAATTGATTGTACTCACCTCGTCATAAAAGCTGGTAATCCCATCAGCTCCTGTGCCCGGATTCACTGTTTCAAGGTCAGTGGCAGTTGAATTAAGTACACCGCCCGCTTGTAGCGCACTAAAATTCATGCTACCAAAATTCAAATCAAGCTCAACTCTATCCTCAGCGGTTGCAAGGTCACTATTATAATCAATGGTAATTCTGAGACGTTCTGCGCCATTATCGGTATGTTTCACCAAGCCAACATCATCATATTGTATATTACCTGATACATCAACAAACCTTCCACCAGAAAATCTACCGCTTGTTTCGCCAAATAATGGCACACCAAACCGGTTGTTATAATTGTTATAATCACCGATAGAACTATCAAGCACGTCTGGAACACCTGAATCATCTCCTCTATTCGCATTGGCGACCAAAATCTCGCCACTGAGAGAACGATAAATTTCTAGCATTGCACTTGGGTTTGCAGTGGTATCAAGTGCCGTCAACCCTGCAACAATTTCTGCTGTTGTAGGTGGGTTACTAAATGTAAGCCCTGTTGTGTAACGTTCTAATATTGCACCCATCGCCCTCATCTCAACAAGGGTACGTGGACCATTATTAGCGGTTGTTCGCAAATCAATAGCCTCTCCTGTCTCAAACCCTGCTTCTACTTGAAGAGTTCCATCAGGTTCATTAAACCGATAGGGAAGTTTTGTTTGCATATATTCAGTGACCGCACCCGGTGGTAGCATTGTATCTAAATTGCCTGCTTTATCAAACACCAAATCAGCAATGGCAACCAAACCACTTTCACCTCTGTTAATGGTACCATCTTCAAAATAAGATAAAACCTGTGCATCATCCACCTTAGCATAAGCACGCCAATGGTCAGGTTGGGTTAAGTTATAATCAACCTCAAATTCATTCCCATCGTTAAAAAACATCGTTTTAGCAGGACCAACTTGCGAAATACGTTCATAAACCAATTCTAAATTACGCGGTGTCCCTTGCCTATCATACACCACTTGACGCACATGATAAGCTTCATCTGACCCTGTTGGCGTTCTGGTTGTTAAATTGAGGCTAAGCTCCACCTCGTCAGTTGCGCTAGGTTGAATATTCCTACTATTCACATTCACTGGTGAAAGATTTGCAAGCTCGGCAGCCTGCACAAAATCTGTATCCGCACCATTGCGTGGCCAAGAAAGTAAGTAATAACCATTAACATTCCGTAAATTGCCATCAGAATCAGGCTTAAACTGCCCTGAGCGGGTATAAAATACACTTCCTCCGGGGGAAAATTCTCCTGTTTCTTCATCAAAAGCAAGCGCATCACTTACAACAAAATAACCCTTGCCAGAAATAGCAAAATCAGTACTGCTATTTGAAATTTCAATCGTACCTTGCTGGTCAATATTACGCAACGCTGTTGCACGAATACCACCAGATGTGTAACCTATTGTATTGGATGTTAGAAATGTTGAAAATTCAGCTTCTGCGCGTTTATAGCCAACCGTATTTAAGTTAGAAATATTATCAGAAATCATTGCAATGCGTTGCGCGTTTGCTCTCAAACCCGAAACACCCGTCCGTAAAGAACCGTAAAGACTCATCGTACCCTCCTGTAGTTTAATACTTTTTTAACATTATTTTTATCAAATAATGCCGATAAATCACTCATCAATAGATAAGCAACCTTCGTGCCAAATTTTGAAATTTTGAAATAATTATGCTCCATTATCATCACCTTATCGTACGCGTTAATTCATCTAACATCGCATCTGTTGTGGTAATCACTTTTGCTGATGCCGAATAAATACGTTGTGTTGTAATCATATTCGTAAATTCTGTTGCCAAATCCACAGCTGACGCTTCACGCGAAGAGCTTTGAATAGTGCCTGTTTGATCTGTGCCTGCACTACGCGCAAACCCTTCGCCTGATGATATTGTGGGCTTAAAAACGCTTCCTGAAACCGAATCCAATCCATTGGGGTTGTTAAAAATAACAACAGGAATTTTATATAATTCAAGTACGGCATCATTACTATAATGCCCTTCAACCACACCTTTGTCAGTAATATTTACGGATTCTATGGAAGAAAATTTATAGCCATTTTGGTCGGCATATCGCATTGTAGAAAGCGCATCATCATATTGTGTTAAACCACTATTGCCCTCGCCACCTTCACCAATTACAGAATTAGTGATATTACTATTATTCAAAAAACTATTAGGCATAAAGCTATTTAAGGCTAAGCTACCAAAATCAATATCAAGGTCAATTTGGTCATTAATACTGCTACTATTATTATCATAATCAATGGTAAGGCGAAGCCCATCGTTAGCTTGACTAGAAAAAGGTTGTAATCTAGTATCCACCGTGCTGTCTGTATCAGCATTGGTATGGGTACGAACAATGCCATCAGCACTGATAATTCTTGCACCTAGATAATTTCGACTATCTTCAGCCCTACCCAACCCGCGCGCGCCAAGCCTATCAACCGATGCACCAGCGGTAATCGCCGCTCGATCGGGATTAATATCTAGAAACAAATTATCTATACCTTGCGAACCATTAGGCAGACCCGCACGCCTACGAAAATCAGCCCTCCGCCAAGCACTCGCATCATTCAATTCAATCATAATATCATCCATCACATGCGGATACGCTTCGGTATCAAGCGATATAATGCCTGCTGTAATCTCGGCTGCAGTTGGGGTTGCAGAAAATGCACTGGCTGGCACATCATGCGCTATTAATAAATCGCGCACATCATTATAGGCAGAGGCTGCACCACTTATATCATAAGGAGCGCTTCGCATAGAGCCACGTTCGAGAGCGAGTGCGGGTCCATTATTTAATAATTCTTGGCTTGCAACGGGCAAGTTACTCCGTAAAAACATATTAAATGCACCCGGTGCGCCAAACGCACTTAAGCGCCCATCACTATCAAATGTAATATCGGCAATGGGAACATTTGTGGTATCGTTCACAACTATATCTGCTTCACCCAGTGAATCATATGTTTGAATAGAAGCGCCTTCAACATTCGCATAAACACGCCACGCACCCGGCATTCGCAACTGAACATCTTTTTGATAAGTAGTGGAGCCATCGTTGAAATAAAGACTATGTGTTTCTGCTGGTTCTTTTTCAAAACTAAGCGTTAAATTGCGCGACGCGCCTTCAGCATCAATAATTTCTTGTGTGATTTGAAAGGCATTATCAGCACCCCTCGGCGTGCTAGGAACAATATTTAACCCAATATCAAACGCACTGGTTGGCTGAGGATTAAAAATCTGACCGTTGACATTTACCGGTACCATCTCGTTAAGTTCATTGGTTTCATTAAAACCATCACCTGCTTCTTGAGATTCCCATGATAATAAATAATAGCCATCACTGTTACGCAAATTTCCGTTACCATCTACACGAAATTCACCTGAGCGGGTAAAAAACACATTGCCTCTTTTTTCAAAAGAGCCATTATTTGTTTCTGCTAATTCTGCAACAACAGGGAAATAGCCATCACCAGTAATTGCTAAATCAGTGGCAATACGCGTTCCTTCAATATTGCCTTGTCTTGAAATATCACGCCTGTTGATATTCACAACACCACCAGAAAGATGTCGCCCTATTGTGGGGCTATCACCTGCAACAAAGGTTGAAAATGCAGAATCAATTCTTTTGTAACCAGTCGTATTAATATTGGCTATATTATCAGAAATCATTCCCATTCTACGGGAATTTGTATCTAATCCGGCAACACTAATACGCAGAGCACTGTAAAGGCTCATACTTGTCTCCTCAAATAAAATTTTGAATATTATTTAAATCAGAAACAAGCAATTTATATGCCACAAGCTAAGTGCCGATAATGAAGCCATTATCAGCACTGAACCTGTATAGGATGATTCTAAAAAATCAATTACCGAATAGAACGGGTTAATTCATCTAACATTGAATCAGTTGTTGTGATAATCTTCGTTGCCGCTGAATAAGCACGCTGAGTGATAATCATGTTCGAAAATTCTTCTGCCAAATCCACAGCCGCCGCTTCACGCGCCGAACTTAAAATTTGACCCGCACCACTTGAGTTGGCAACACGGGTAAGCGCAATGCCTGATTCATTGGTTTCTTCAAACACATTGCCCGATGCCGCTTTCAAACCATTTGGGTTTGCAAACGTAACAAGAGGAATCTTAAACAAATTACGGGTTTCACCATTATCGTAAAAGCCTTGAACCACGCCATCATCGGCAATATCAACCGATTGCAATGCCGAGAAACGACGCCCATTATGCTCAGTAAAACGCAATGTAGAAAGGGAATCATCATATTGAGTCACCCCATCATTACCCTGCATACCTGTGCCTACAGTTGTTATTCGTGTTGTTGAACGGTTCAATACATCATTCGCAGAAAACGCATTCAATGTAAGTGTGCCTAGATTAATATCTACATCGGTAACATCAGATTGTGTTGCCGTGCTATTATCAAAATCCAGCGTTAACCGAAGCTTATCATTACCTGCACTGGTAAATTGTTGTAAACGCGTATAAGAGGTACCACCAATCGTTCTTTCAACAGTTCTTAACACATCACCATCATTATTAATGATACGACCCGCCATATATTCTGTTGAATTCAAAGCTGAACCTAAGGATACCGTACCTGCGCCCGGGTCATCCGTTGCACCAGCAGTAGGGCTATCAAAGCTAAGTGCAAATAATTCGTCTATACCCTCATCAAGAGCTGGTAAACCAGCATTCGCACGTGCTACATTATTATCAAAGTCAACAACACCATTAAGGATACTCATGATTTGCCCCATGGCAAGTGGAAATTCTTCCGTATCAAGAGAATCAATACCTGCCCGAATTTGAGCTGATGTCGGTGTTGGCACTATCGTTTGTCCACTATCATTTAAGACAACGCGTATTTGGTTACGAATAGGCTGGGTAATGGCAGCAGCATCAAGGTTATAACGTGCTGTAGGTACAGAACCCAGTTCGTTGGTAATGGTACCACCACTGGCAATATTATCATAACTTAGTGGTAATTGTGTGCGATAATAAAGATTAACAGAACCCGGAGGCGTTACCGCGGTTAACCTACCTGTAGAATCAAACACAACATCAGCAATCGGTACATCAACCGCTTCTGTTGTTAGCCCATTTTCTGAACCATCAGCATTATATGTTTTTACCGAAGCATCTTCTACACTGGCATAAACCCGCCAGCTATTCGGGGCTCCTATATTCGAAATCTTATCTAAATTGGCACCACCGCCAGAAAAATAAATATTATGTTCAGCCGATGGCATTTTTTCAAAATTAAGCGTTAAGGTGCGGGCACGCCCTTGCCTATCAATAATTTCTTGTGTAACACTAAAAGCATTGGTAGAACCCAATTCAGTAGTAGGTACTAAATTTACCCCTAAGTCAAAATTTGTGGTTGCTTCTGGGTCAAATGATTGATTGCCTACATTAACGGGTACCATAGAACCAAATTCATTACTTTCAATGAAGTCTGTATTTGTTTCATTTGGTGGCCATGAAAGCAGATAATAACCTTCTGAATTACGCAGATTGCCATCATTATTAACCCTAAATTCACCAGAACGGGTAAAGAATGTATCGCCAACTGGTGTAAATTCACCATCAGAAGCACGTTGCACTTCACGCGAAACAATAAAATAACCATTGCCTGAAATTGCCATATCGGTTGTGAAAGCTGTTGGTTCAATACCACCTTGTTGCCCAATCTCGCGACTGTTATAATTCACAACACCGCCAGATGAATAAGCACCTGTGCCTGAATTTCCACCCGTTACAAAGGTTGAAAACCTTGCATCAACACGCTTGTAACCTGTGGTATTCACATTGGCAATATTATCAGAAATCATTCCCATTCTTTGGGAATTAGCAAATAGCCCGGACACACCCGAACGTAGAGCACCATAAAGACTCATTTTTTTCCTCCTACAGAACAGGTATTTTTTAATGTTTTATCAAAAAATACCCTTTTTAAACAACCATTTCTGCTTTTCGCAGTAAATGGTGAAACTTATCTGATATATTGTGTTATTCTTTTATAATAATGCACGCAATATATCATTAATCTTAACTTCTCCGCCTGTGGCAAGCTCAAGAACAATATCGCTCCCTCGCCCATTAACGCCCGTTACCTGTGTTTGTGAGAATTGACGAACATCGCCCCTCACCTGCTCAGCACCTGCTACTGGATTCACCGTAATTTCAGAACGATAAAGACCAGCCGGTAACACTTCGTAAACTTTAACACCATTAATTTCGGGACCACTTGCACTTTCCTCAGCTTTAATTTCGTAGCTATATTGACCTAGAGGTAGTTGTTGTCGTGCACCGCTACCATTGTCACGCTTGCCGTCCCAGATGAAACTGTTTCTGCCATCAGCTATACTTACACTTTCAGTTGCAACAATCGTGCCATCGCCATTGCGAATAACAAGGCTTGCAACATTGGTATTTTCCGGCAATGCATATTCAAATACCGCTTGTGATGTGGCACCGCCATCAAAAGAATTTAATCTAAAGGCGCGTGGGTCATCACCAGAAGCAATACGATAGCCATCCCACTCAAAATTCTTTCTTTCCCCGGGTTCTATATTATTCAAAGTATAAGATGCGACAATATCGTCATCCTCATCGTAGATTTTTATATTTGCCCTGCCTGTATCTTCAGGCAGAATATAACCAATACTTGCCGTGTCGCCTTCAAGAGAAAACTCGTCACCTTCATATTCCACATTCTTGCCAATATGATTAACCGCTGAAATTCTATTTTGAGCATCTAAATTAGCAGCCATTGCTTTTAATTGCTCGGTTTGCGCTAATTGTTGCTCTACATTCGCAAAGCCAACCAACTGATTGGTAAATTCTGAGGTTTCTAAAGGGGATAATGGGTCTTGATTTTGTAATTGCGTGGTTAGCAATATTAGAAAATCGTCAAAATCATCAAATAATTTATCGGCAGTCGGACTATCACCGGGCGTGGTTGTATTATTTAATTGGTTTTGTAAATTACCAAGAAGTGAATCGTTAATCGTATCAGTCATATTTTTCTCTCTTTCATCTGTGATAGGCAAATCTGCCTATCTATCGTTTAAACACGTGCATTAATGCGCCCATCATCTGTAACAGTGACGTATTCGTCTAATTCCTGTTCATCTGATGGATTTTCCGTATCCTCGCCCTGATTATCAGCACTATCTTTTGGGTTATTGCCCGACTGATTATCTTTTTGCCCCTGTGCAAAATCTTGCCTTAATAAAAAGGTCAAATTTTTGCTATCTAACTCGAGCCCAACATTTTGCAATGTTTGTTGCAATGTTGAAGAATCGCGTTGTAATAATTCTAATGTTTCAATTTTTTCTGGCGCAACAATTAGCTGAAGCTTGCCATTGCCTAGCATTTCAATTTGCACATCAACGCGCCCTAATTCCACAGGGCGTAATTGAATATTGATACGCTGTTGCCCTTTATCGTGGGCTTGCTGAATTTTTACACTTAATTGTTCATGCGCTTTACGCGTTTGCTGATTATCATTCAAGTGATTGCTAAAACGCGCCGAAGCGTTTGTACTTTCAGAATTTGCCGTAGAAACCGTAGAGGTTGATGCGCCCAATGCTTGTGATTGGGGCTGTGCCTGTGACTGTAATTGCGGTTGTGGCTGTTGTTGTTGTTCACCACCACCAAAAGATTGCTGACCTTGTTGTCCTGATTGAGACTGTGCCTGTGATTGAGACTGTGCATTGCTAGCTTGCGATGTTTGGTTTGGTTGTTGCGGTTGCGCTTGCTTTGATAGGGTTGCCTGCTGTGTTCCCGCTTGCTGTTGATTTTGTGATGATTGTTGCAACAATCTTGCATCAAACACTGATTTTTCAGCACCCTGCTTATTGGCAGTAGGATTTTGCGTTTCTTGCGCTTTCAAATCTTGTAATAATTGTGAGCCACCTTTTTCTTGCGTATGGAGTAAATTATCACCCGCAACCCTTAATGGCTGCTGAACATTCTTCACTGGCTTATTTTGCTGTGCTTGAATATTGGTAACGGTGATGCTTTCTGCAGGTAAATCAACTGATTTTTGACCTGTTTGTTGTGATTGCACCTGTTGATTATTGGTAATTTGTGGTTGATTCTGACTTTGTACAATTGGCTGTTGCCCTGCTTGTGCAGTATTTGGTTGATTTTGCACGCCTTGTGTTGCTTGTTGCCCCTGCTGTAAATTCACAGACTGATTTTGTGCAGTTTTTTGTTGCCCCTGTTGTAAATTAATAGGCTGTAAATTAATAGGCTGTAAATTAACAGTTTGATTTTGTGCAGTTTGTTGTTGCCCCTGTTGTAAATTAGTAGGCTGTAAATTCACAGATTGATTTTGCGCGCCTTGCTGTTGTCCTGCTTGTTGCTCAACCAAAATGGGAGCTTGTGCTGGTTTGTTACCAATCACAATTTGAACAGGGCTTTTTGCAATCACGGGTAATTCTTCTAATACCGTCCGTTGGGTTCCCGCCACAGCTTGCGCTACAGATGGGTTGATATTCTGGACATTTGCTGTTTCTTGCTTACCTGCTTGTGTTTCAAGGGAAGTTTTTGCTTCGGTTGCAAGATTTCCTGTTGCCTCTGTTTGACTGGCAAAATTAGTAATATTAGGCGTTTTCACAGATTTTTCAACCTGTGCACCCAATGTTTCGCTTTGTTGCTGTCCGGACACCGTTACTTGAATTTCAGAAGTTACCTGTCCATTATTGGCAGTATTTGCAACATTATTAGCAATGTTCGCTTCATTATTGGCAGTATTTGCAACATTATTAGCAATGTTCACTTGCGATGATGCTGGCACATCTCCAATTTGTTGTTGGGTCTGTTGTTGTGCATCATTGGCAATGGTTTGCTGTGCCGTAGCACCTTCAGACTGTACAAGCCCGATAAATTGAGCCAGTTTCTGTGAGACAGTTCCTTGATTGTTGCCATCAACATGCGCCACTGTATCATCAATTACGGGTGTTTGGCTTGCTTGTTGCGCTTGTTCACTATTCTCATGAGGTTTTGCTTGTTGGTTAACTTCTTCTACATCGCTTATATCGCGATTATTATCATCAGCAACGGCATTATCATAATTGACGTTGTCGTCATCCTGATTAGCACTTGGACGGACATCATCTTGCCGTTCGTCGTGATGGGCGTTATCATATTCGTCTTGAGGGTAATTTTCTGGACGATAAGGCGTGTTATCATAATCTTGATTATAATCAACCGCAAATTCTTCGCCATAAGGCGCATCCGCAGATAAATCCTCATATGTAGGCGATTGGAAATTTTGGTCATGCTGAAAATCTTGTGAATTATCAGAAAATTCCTGAGTTGAAATCACAGAAAGGAAATCAGCAAATCTGGTGTCAAAATCAGGTGAAGAGTTCGATTTTTTGTTTTGTGAATCATCAAACAGACGACTTTGTCGTAGCTGAATCTCGTTTTCTAAAGGTAATCCGGTCACTATAATATCCTCATTATCACTTCTTGATAAGAACAAACAAAGCAATATCCATGCCAAGTGACGGGAATGGAAATAACTTCTATGCGAATAAATGCAATATTTATGCCAAAAAGCTTATTTTAAAGAAAATTTATTACCCGGAAAACGATGGAGCTTGCCTTCTAGCTCTAACAATAACAAAGCGGCATTTACCACCGCAGGCGATAATTGGAAATGGCGAATAATATCATCAAACAAGGTTGGCGATGCGCTTAACCCTCCCTGTAATTTCTCGCAAACCGCAACCATATCATCGCTTTCAAAATCCAGCGCATGCTGATTTGAAAAATCCAATTCTTCTTGTTCAAACAACTCATTTTTCTGCTGAAGCACAGCGACAACATCTTCAGCCGTTTCTACCAAAAACGCCCCCTGCTTAATCAAATGATTGCCCCCTTGCGCCCTGCCATCTAAGGGGGAGCCCGGCATAGCGCACACTGCCCGATTATATTTCTTACCATATTGTGCGGTAATTAATGACCCCGATTGCTTGGCAGCTTCTACCACCACAATTATGCGTGCCAAGCCTGCAATGATACGGTTTCGGCGCGGAAAAGCGGATGCCACCGCTTTATAGTCAATCGGCATTTCGCTTAACATTGCCCCGTAGCGCACCGTTTCATGATATAATTCTTCATGCTGGGGCGGGTAAATCTGATTGATACCCCCTGCCAACACCCCTATGGCGCGGGCTTGTTTTACGGCAGCTTGCTGGGCGGCACCATCAATGCCGCGCGCGAATCCTGTCACCACCACATAGCCCATCTGTGCCAAATCATGCGCCAATTGCGTGGCAATTTTACAGCCATTGATAGATGCGTTACGCGCGCCTACCATTGCCACACAATCATTTAATAACAATTCTTCATTGCCCAATATGCTTAAAACAGGCGGTGCATCGGGCAGAAATGCAAGGGATTTTGGATAATTTTCATCGCCATGAAATAAAAACTTACCACCCAATGCCGTTAGTTTCTCCCACTCTTCTTGCGTTTCCTGTTCTGAAATCAAGGCAATTTCTTTGCCCCGATATAATTTTGGCAATTGTGCCAAAGCCTCCACTGCCGAACCATAATGGGCAATGAATTGATGAAAGCCAACCGCACCAATATGCACGCTTCTGAATAAACGTAAACGTGCTTGCAATTCTTTTAATGAATGCGCCACCCCTAACTTTTCCTCACAATTCTGAAAATCTGCTGATTTACGGCACCTGAAAACCAAGATGCTTATCAATCAACCCACGCACATCATTTAAGGAACGCGGACCATGATGCGTAATTACATCACCTGCCAATAAACAGCCTAAATGCCCAGATTGTTCTAATGATAATTCATGATGAAAACCATATAAAAAGCCACCTGCAAAACAATCGCCTGCGCCAGTGGTATCTTCTGCCACACCTAAATTATAGGCTGGAATCATATGTTTTTCTTGCCCTTTTGTGATACATGCACCATCTTCGCCTAAGGTTAAACACACCACTTTATCCAATGTCTGCATATGGGCGATGGCATCTTCACGGCTAGATGTGCCATAAAGCTTAAATAATTCTTGTTCATTGGCAAAAATAATATCGCATGATTTTTCAACCAATTCGTGGAAATCTTCATGATGGCGTTCCACACAAAATAAATCAGAAAGCGATAATGAAATTTCAGCACCATTTGCACGGGCAATATTCGCGGCTTTTTTGAAAGCTGCTTTTGCCTCACTTTTATCATATAAGTACCCTTCCAGATAAAGTGCCGATGCTTGCTTAATCACATTCGCATCAATATCCGCTTCGGTTAAATGTTCGGCAACACCTAACGCTGTTACCATCGTTCTTTGGGCATCAGGGGTAACAAGCACCAAACAACTACCACTTACCTGCCCTGTTGCAAAAGGGCATAAAAATTCAATACCATATTGTTCTAATGATGAACGATATTTACGTCCATAATCATCATCACCAAGCTTGCCAATAAAACCGCCCTTGCCACCTAAGCTTGCGAACACAGCAATCGTATTCCCACATGAACCGCCGGGGAAAATACTCACATTATCTTGATGCAAACGCGCACGCATATCTTCAAGTATCACTGCATCCGATAAAAGCATCGTGCCTTTAATCAAATCATAAGATTGCAAAAAATTATTTTGCACATCCACCACAATATCCGAAAGCGCGTTGCCAATACCAATCAGGCGATAATTATCTTCCATTACTTTATCCTTCTATCCAAAGCTATGCCATTTACTTACCCGTATATTTAGCATAAAATGCGCGACGATAGAATATATATCTTGCCAATCCACCAATAATCTGCAAATAATTGCTAAATTTTATTAAAGGTTTGTTATGGAAATTGTTTCCCCTTGTACTGGCGTGTGTCAGCTTGATGATAAAGATTATTGTTTGGGTTGTTTGCGCCATCGTGATGAAATTGGCGGGTGGCTAAATTTTGATAACACGCAACGCATGGAAATTGTACAAAAATTGAAACAAAGAAGGCGTGCATTGGGGCGCACCAGCGTGCATGATGCCAAACCCAGAAGAAGAAATCGCAACCGCTAATCATGAACAATCAACATTTGCCAATGTCGCCCTACGCGCATCTCAATAATTTACTGAAACAACTTGACCCGTCTCAACTGGAATCGTCTCAAAAAAATACGCCTCAAAAAGACACACCTGCGCTCATGCTCCATATTGGCGAACCGCAACGCCCCGTGCCTAAATTTGTTGGCGATATTATTCATCAGAAACAAGCCAATTTTGGATTTTATCCCCCAGCGGGTGCCACCGATGAATTTCGTGAAGCCGTTCGAAAATGGGTACATCAACGCTATCATCTAACCCCAGAGCAACCGCTTGCCGTGCAACCAACCTGTGGTGGACGCGAGGCATTGTTTCAAATTGCACTTTGTTTGCAATCTATGCAACATCTCAATAAAACCGACCCTGTATTACTTTTGCCAAACCCTATGTATCATGTATATCAGGGGGCTGCCAAAATGGCGGGCTTTCGTGCCTATCCGCTGAATCTGACAGAAGAAAATAATTACACGCCTGATTTTACGACCATTCCTGAAGATATTTTGCAAAATACGGTTTTATGTTATATTTGCAACCCGAACAATCCAACAGGTTCGGTTATGGATATGGCAAGGCTCAATCAGATTGCCGATGATGCTGAAAAATACCATTTTCATATTGTCGCTGATGAATGTTACAGTGAAATTTATCGGCAAACACCACCAGTAAGTTTTCTACAATTATTGCCAACACGCCCCGAATTATTAAATCGACTTTGGGTGGTGAATTCACTTTCTAAGCGTTCCGGCACGCCGGGATTGCGCATTGGTATGGTGATAACATCCGATGAATTAAGCCAATATTTACAATCCTTGCGTAGTTTTTCAGGCGCGCATGTGCCACCGCCTTTATTATCAGCCGCTGTTGCCCTGTTGCAAGATGAACAACATGTGGTAGAAGGACGCGCTTATTACAATCAATTATTTAAAATTGTAAAAGATGTGTTTGCAAAAAAAGACTGTTTAGATTACATTGATATTCCAGAAGCAGGCATGTTTTTATGGCTGAAGGTGGGCAATAAGCATGATGATGGGCATAATAATGGTGAGGATTTTGCACAAAAATTATGGCAAACCCATCATATTAAGGTGATACCCGGTCGCTATATGTGTTTGGCACAAGAAAATGGCAGTGCTGATAGCAATACACCCGGCGATAAATATGTGCGGATTGCAATTGTGCATCAAGAAACAATATTGCGCCCTGCTCTGGAAAAAATAGCACAGTTCTTGCTAGAATATCACAAAAATAAATGAACATATCAGTCATCTGGGGTAAGGAAAAAGTAACCTGATGTTGGATATGAATAATGGACGATACACATAATTTTGATTTTCCTGAAACGCGCCATAGCGAAATAAGGCGTAATTTTAGCGATTTTGTAAAATATTTTATCAAACAGATTATTGATAAGGTCACCCTTATCGGTCTAACAATCAGCAGTATTTTTCTGTTTTTCGCGCTTTATTCTTACGAACCTTCCGATGCTTCGTTCAATACCATGCCAACCTTTGTACAAACGCATAATTGGATGGGCAAAATTGGAGCCTATAGTGCTGATATATCCATTCAATTATGGGGTTATGGCAGTTATTTATGGGTGGTTTTATTGGCATTATGGGCAAGCGCAAAATATAACAATATTCGCCATAAAAATTTACAACCATCGAATCTGCAAATCAAAAAAAGCTTTTTTTATGGATTGCTTGCGGTAAGTGCTTTCTCGTGTTTCATGACCATTTTAATTGCCAGCACATTCTTGCCAACAGGTAGTGGTGGCGTGTTTGGCATGTTAATCACACGTATGGCGCAAACAGGCGTTGTCATGTTGGATATAGCGCAATGTTCGTTAAGCCTAACCCTTGCCTTGTTTTTAACGAAATTAGCCATTGGCACAAATAACAGTCTGCGATTATTGCTTTACCCTTTGCAACTGATTGCCTCACTCTTTGGCTTCTTCTTTGCACGCCAAGCAAAAGCGCTTCCCCTTACCAACGAGCATATCGTGGTGAAAAAAGAAGTGCCTACGAAAGCAGAAAATAGCACGCATGGCGAAGTTTTAAATATTCAAAAGCTGATTGAAAATGAAGACGAATATGACACAAGTGCAAATATTCGTGCCAATCATGCCGAAGAACTTGATGAAGATGAAAAAACCACCGGACGCAATCTTTCTTTCATGAGAGACGATAACGATGAAGAAGAGCTTGACCATAAATCAAAATTGCGCCTGATTCATTCTATCCATGAAGATGTGGTGATTGAAAATGATGACACAGAAGAAGTTGAAGAAACCTATGATTACGAAGAAGAAGACGACGACGATGATTCCTATGATGAACCTATCGCAGAAATAGACGAAACAGATGATGAGGAATATGAAGTAGAAGCAGAGTATGAAGAATACGAAGAAGAAGAGATTTGGGAAATTCAAGAAACCAATTCTACCACCATTAAAAACGACTTTATCCTGCCCTCGTTAAAATTATTACAGCCTGCCGATAACGATGCCGAACATATCAGCGATGAAGAAATTCAACAAACTGCCCAACAATTAGAAGAATTATTGCATAGTTTCAAAATTAAAGGCAAGATTCACGGCGCGCAATCAGGTCCTGTGATTACATTATACGAATTTGAACCTGCGGCGGGAGTAAAAACCAGCCAAGTGGTTGCGCTTGCTGATGATGTGGCGCGGGCTATGTCGGCTGATTCTGTGCGGATTGCACCGGTGAGTGGCAAAAGTGTTATTGGGATTGAACTGCCGAACCCGAAACCAAGTACGGTGGCACTTGCTGATATTTTAACATCAAAATCCTATAAATCGCATCAAGGTAATTTGCCTATTGTTCTGGGGCAAGATATTGGTGGCAAGGCTGTGGTTGTTGATTTGGCGAAAATGCCTCATCTGCTGATTGCTGGCACCACGGGTTCGGGTAAATCGGTGGGGGTGAATGCCATGATTTTATCACTGCTTTATCGCTATAGCCCGCAAGAATGTAGAATGATTATGATTGACCCGAAAATGTTGGAATTATCAATTTATAATGATATTCCGCATTTGCTAACGCCTGTTGTTACCGAGCCTAAACGCGCCATTGTTGCGTTAAAATGGGCAGTGCGCGAGATGGAACGGCGTTATCAATTAATGTCAGAATGCCATGCGCGTAATATTATCACTTATAATCAAAGAACTGCCGATAAAGCCGATGCCGAATCCCTGCCTTACATTGCCATTGTGGTTGATGAAATGGCAGATTTAATGCTGGTTGCAGGCAAGGAAATTGAAATTTTGCTACAACGCCTTGCACAGATGGCACGCGCGGCGGGCATTCATCTTATTACTGCCACACAACGCCCATCGGTTGACGTTATCACGGGTGTGATTAAAGCCAATTTCCCTAGCCGTATCAGCTATCAGGTTACTTCAAAATTTGATAGTAGAACCATTTTAGGTGATGGCGGTGCCGAAAATTTATTAGGGCGTGGCGATATGTTATTCCTACCCGGCGGTGGTAAATTGCAACGTATTCATGGTCCGTTTGTGGCTGACCACGAGGTGGAATCAGTCTGTAGCCATTTGCGCGCGCAAGCCCCTACCGATTACGTCAAAGGCTTAACCGATGAAGATAAAGACAGCAATGATTTTACCATCAATAAAAATGGTGACGATAGCCTTTATGAACGCGCTGTTACGCTTGTGTTAGAAGAACAGAAAATTTCTACCAGCTTCATTCAACGAAAATTGCAAATCGGCTATAACCGTGCGGCAAGGCTTGTAGAACAAATGGAAAGCGAAGGCATTGTTTCCGAAGCGAACCATGCAGGGAAAAGACAAATTCTTATCGATAATGCTGCTTGATAAATTTGCAAATTAAGGCTAATATGAATCATCACTTAAACCTGATTCATAAGACTTATGCTTTTTAAAAATCTCTGTAAATTTTTTATAACCTTCTGTGCCATGATTATGTTATCGGCAAACCCTGCTTTACCTGCAACAGATTTTACACAAAATCAGCTTGATGATTTGCAGAAAATTACCGATTACTTGAATGGCTTGAAAAAATTCCAAAGCCGTATCAGGCAAATTAATGCCGATGGCTATACGCTTTATGGCATGTTGTATGTTAGCCGTCCGGGGCGAATGCGTCTTGATTATTTTCCCCCTGAAAAAATTCAGCTATTGGCATCTGCCAAACATTTTACCCTTGTGGATACCACCACCGAACTTGCAACCCATTATCCTTTTTTCACAACCCCCGCCTCGCTTTTATTAGATGAAAAAATTAATCTACAAAATTCTAAGCTTAAAATTCTTGATATTGAACGGGCAGGCAATCGTATTACCCTCACCATTGCTCCAAAACATGATGATGAAGATGTTGATGAAGTTGGTAAAATGCAGATGATATTTGCTGATTTGCCGATAAGATTATTAGGGTGGCATGTGCTAGATAGCGATAATAATCGTGTGAGTGTGGTGCTAGAAAAAATCAAAAACAATGTGACGTTCAACAAAAGAAATTTCTTTATATATGTCGCACCTATCAATCTTTCAAATGACGGGTAAAAAAATGACAAGTAAAATGGCACGTAAAAAAATTCATGAAGGCAAAGCAAAAATTATCTATTCCAGTACGGAAACAGGTAAGGTTGTGCAATATTTCAAAGATGATGCCACCGCTTTCAACAATCAAAAAAAAGGCGTGATTGAAGGCAAGGGTGCTATCAATAATTTTATTTCAGAATTTTTCATGTTACGCCTTGCTGATATTGGCATTCCCACTCATTTTGTCAAAAGGCTGAATATGCGCGAACAGCTGATTCATCAAGTGGAAATTATTCCGATAGAAGTGATTGTCCGCAATATTGCCACAGGCTCGCTTGTCAAAAGATTGGGCATTAAAGAAGGCACAGCCCTGCCCCGCCATCTGATTGAATTTTGCCTGAAAGATGATGCTTTGGGCGACCCATTAATTGCGGAGGAACATATCATTACTTTTGGTTGGGCAAACCCTGACGAGCTAGAATATATCATTACTTACGCATCGCGTATCAATGATTTTATGCAAGGCGTTTTTGCGGCTATTGGCATTCGCTTGGTGGATTTCAAAATTGAATTTGGCAGAATGGAAACAGCTGATGGGCAAATGATTATTGTGCTTGCCGATGAAATTAGCCCTGATTCATGCAGACTTTGGGATATGAAAACAGGAGAGAAAATGGATAAAGACCGTTTTAGATTAGATTTAGGCGGCGTAAAAGATGCCTATCATGAGGTGGCAAAACGTTTGGGATTATTGCCTGAAAGAACAGAACCATGAAAGCGCGCATTACCATTAGGCTAAAAAAAGATGTGTTAGACCCTGAAGGCAGTGCTATTATGTTGGCGCTTGGTCATGCGGGTTTTGCCGATATTGCTAATCTACGCAAAGGTAAAATTATTGAATTAGAAATTGCCGAACAAGATGAAAGCAAAGCGGAGATTATTCTTAAACAAATGTGCGAACAATTATTATGCAATCTGGTCATTGAAGATTATCAGATTGAACTGCTTGATAGCTAAATTCCATGCGCGTTGCCATTATTGTTTTTCCCGGAACCAATCGCGAACAAGATGCTCTTAAAGCACTTCATGCGATTTGCATCAAACAAGTTGATTTTATCTGGCACAAAGAACAGCAATTCCATGAAAAGCCTGATTTAATCATTGTGCCGGGTGGTTTTTCGTGGGGTGATTATTTGCGCGCAGGGGCGATTTCTGCCCATAGTAAAATTATGAATGATGTGAAAAAAATGGCAGAAACGCATGAAACTCGGATTATCGGCATTTGCAATGGTTTTCAAATTTTATGCGAGGCGGGTTTATTGCCGGGCGTATTGATGCGAAATAAAAAATTACAATTCATCTGCAAGCCCGTTACCTTAAAAGTGGAACATCAGAACAGTCCGCTAACTGCCTATTATCAGAAGAATCAAATTGTTACCTTCCCCGTTGCCCATCATGATGGCAATTATTTTGCCAATCAAGAAACGCTCAATAATTTAGAGGATAATCAACAAATTTTATTCCGCTATGCCAGTGATGATGGCAGCTTAAATGATGAAGCTAATATTAACGGTTCGCAAAATCATATTGCGGGTATTTGCAACAAAGCAGGCAATATCATGGGCATGATGCCCCACCCTGAAAATGCTATCTATCCTTATCATCCTTCGCAAGATGGCTTGAAATTATTCGGGGGGTTGTGTCATGGTTGAACAGCCTACAAAAGAGACGTTGCCCAAAAATATTTTACCTGAAGATATTCTAACAGATTTATCTGATGATTTGCTGGTACAGCATGGCTTAAATACGCAAGAAACTGCCACCATGTTAGAAATTTTAGGACGCAACCCAACACATACCGAGCTTGGTATTTTCTCCGTGATGTGGTCCGAACATTGTTCTTATAAATCATCGCGCCATTACCTTAGTCAATTACCAACAACAGGCGAAAGAGTGATTTGCGGTCCGGGTGAAAATGCCGGCGTGGTTGATATTGATGGCGATTATGCTGTGATTTTCAAAATGGAAAGCCATAATCACCCTAGCTTCATAGAACCTTTTCAAGGCGCAACAACAGGTGTTGGTGGTATCCTACGCGATGTTTTCACTATGGGTGCGCGCCCGATTGCATTGGTGAATGCCTTGCGCTTTGGCGCGCCTAACCATGAATTAACCCCGCATTTATTAACGGGCGTTGTGGCAGGTATTGGCAGTTATGGTAATTGTATGGGCATTCCTACCATCGCTGGCGAAACTGAATTTGATGCAGGTTACAATCATAATATCCTTGTGAATGCAATGTGTGTCGGCTTGGCTCATAAAAATAAAATTTTCTACTCACGGGCTGAGGGCGTTGGCAATTCTGTGCTTTATGTAGGCGCGCGCACCGGGCGTGATGGCATTCATGGCGCAACGATGGCATCGGCAGAATTTGATGAAAATTCCGAAAGCCAAAAACCAACCGTGCAAGTGGGTGACCCTTTCACTGAAAAACGCTTGCTTGAAGCCTGTATGGAATTGATGATGACCGATGCCATTATTGCCATTCAAGATATGGGGGCGGCGGGGCTTACCTCATCATCGGTTGAAATGGCGGATAAAGGCGGTTTAGGGATTCATCTGGATTTAGACAAAGTGCCAAAACGCGAAGATAATATGAGCGCGTATGAATTAATGTTATCAGAAAGCCAAGAAAGAATGCTGATGGTTGTGAAGCCCGGGCATGAACAGATAGTGTTTGATATTTTCAGCAAATGGGATTTAGAAGCGGTTGTGATTGGCACATTAAATGATAGCGGAAATATCAGCCTTAGCCAAAATGGGCAATATGTTGCCAATATGGCGGTTGCACCCTTAAGCAATCGCGCGCCTATCTATCAACGTCCATCTGCTCCGTTAAAAAATTTACCAAAACTGCAATCTTCTGACTTAAAATTCACCGATAGTTTTGCAACTCTTAAAAAATTAATTGGCAGTGCTGACCTTGCTCATAAAGCATGGCTATGGCAACAATATGATACCTATATTAGCGGCAATGTTATCACGCCCCCCGGTGCCGATGCTGCGGTGATTGCTATTCCAGAAAATCAGCAAGAAATTGATGGCAAAGTGATTGTTCCGGCACTTGCCATCGCATCTGATTCTAGCCCGCGCTATCTTTTTGCCAATCCGTTGGAAGGTGGCAAACAAATTGTTGCAGAAAATTGGCGCAATCTAACTGCTGTTGGTGCCACCCCGATTGCCATTACAAATAACCTTAATTTTGGCAATCCTGAACGCCCTGAAATTATGTCTGAATTTACCCACGCGCTTGATGGTATGAAACAAGCATGTGAGTTTCTGAATTATCCAGTGGTTTCAGGCAATGTTTCATTTTATAATGAAACCAATAAGCGTGGTATTTTACCAACCCCTGTCATTGGTGGCGTTGGTCTCATCAAAGATGCCACACGCACCGCGCATCTTCATCTTTATCAAGCGGGGTTAAAGCTTTACCTTATTGGTGAGACAAAAGATGAATTGGGCGCATCACTCTATCAAAAAATTATTGGCAATGTTGTCTCACATGATATTGCCCATGCACCACCTTCTATCGATTTAACAGCCGAAAAGAAACATGGTGATTTTGTTCGTTCGCTGATTGAAGAAAAATATATTAAAGCCTGTCATGATGTATCATCAGGGGGTTTGTTACCCGCGATTGCGCGCATGGTGTTGGCATTGCCAAAAAATGGTGCAAAAGCAAAAAAATTCATTGGCACATTGTTACATGCCTCACCGATGGAATCTTTGATATGGTGGTTTTCTGAAAGCCAAGCGCGTTATGTGATTGCCTTAGATGAATCCGATGAAGAAATATTTATTAGCAAGGCAAAAATCGCTGATATGCCTATTCATCTATTAGGGCAAAGCACAGATGATGGGCAATGTGTGATTGAAGGCGAAGGTGCGATTGCATGGCATGATTTTGCGCCCGATTATTACGATGCGATTCAGAAAATCATTGCATAAACTTCGTGCAGATAACAATATAAAGTTGATTATCAAGAAAAATTGATTATGATGGTATTATTATGGCAGTCGAGATAGCAACATTAGAAAATTTATTAAAGCAGGCTTTTCCTGAAGCTGAAATCATCATCAATGATTTAGCAGGTGATGGCGACCATTACGCATTAGATATTGCCGATAAAATTTTTACAGGCAAAACACGACTTCAACAGCATCAATTGGTTTATCAAGCATTAGGCAAAACAATGGGTGATGCGCTTCATGCACTGGCTATCAAAACACGCGCACTATAACATTAACTTATCAATTCAGAAAGCAAACAAATGGCAGATATAAAACAAGAAATTCAAACAATGGTTGATAACAATCAAATTATGCTGTTCATGAAAGGCACGCCTGATGAACCCCGTTGCGGATTTTCTAATATGGTTATACAGATACTCAACCATATGGGTAATGATTATCAAAGCCAAGATGTGCTAGTTTCTGATGAAATGCGGCAAGGCATTAAAGAATTTTCTGAATGGCCAACCATTCCACAGCTTTATATCAAAGGCGAATTTGTTGGTGGGTGCGATATTGTCCGCGAGATGTTTGAAGCGGGTGAATTGCAAGAAATGCTTGCTTAAATCATTGAATTGAACCTCTACAAAGCACAGAAACAACATAGCAGTTTGCTTGCTCAATTATATCATTCATGTTTTGATAATGATATTTGGCAAGAAAAAGATTTTGAAACAAAATTAAACTTCCCTCATATTTTGTTCTTAATTGCCGAAAATAATGCTAAAAAACCATTGGGGCTACTCTGCTATCAATATAGTTTAGATAACAATCAAGAGACAAAAGATAATAATGAAGCAGAAATCATCTTAATTGGCACGCATCGGAAATTTACACGAAAAGGAATTGCCAGCCATTTATTACAAGGCTTACAACGCGGTATCGGATTAACACAAGCAACAGATAAACGCATCATCTGGCAAAATATTTTCTTAGATGTTGCTGAAGATAATCTTGCTGCCATCGCGCTTTATCATAAGCACGGCTATCAAACTTATGGCAAACGCCCATGTTACTATCCGCGCGCGCAAGGAAAAAAGATTGACGCTTTGTTAATGAAAAAAATACATTAAAACCATTTATTCACTTGTGCTTTTCATGCAAAATTGTTACGATACAATATATATTTTTAACATATTTTCTTGTGAATATTAAAACATGAATACGAAACAATTCTTAAAAGAAATCTCTCTTCCTTCTTTTGATGCGGAAGGCTATCCTTTACTTGGTGGGGCTGTGATTGTTGCCTTAATCGGTGCATTATTATGGCATTTCTTATTATGGTTAGGTGGTATCGCATTAATTCTAGGGGCGTTGCATTTTCGCAAAGTTGCACGCATCGCGCCCGATGAAGACCCAAACTTTATTGTTGCATTGGCTGATGGCACTGTCCAAGAAATTGAAAATATTCCTTTGCCTGAATATTTTCCTGAAGCAGGGCAGGCACGCACACGCATTAGAGTAAAAAGCACATGGTTGGATTCGCAAATGTTTTTTGCCCCGCAAGCTGGACTTATCACCTCATCTAACACAAATAATGCACCTATTTTTGTTAAAGGCGATTTAGAAATGGAACGGGGCATTACCCAAAGTTTTTCAATCTCTGCGCAAGAAAAGATTTTTGCGGTCGTTAATGCACCTTTACTCGGTAACAAATTCATAAATAATACTGCCAATGGTAAAAACCCTAACATAGGGGAAGCTTTAGGTATGGGGCGCATTGTTAATATTTATGATTTATTTGTTCCGGCTAATGCCAAGCTTCAAATTAAAGAAGGGCAACATATGGTTGGTGGTGAAACCATTATTGCACAATTCGCATCTAAGAAAAAAGCAAAGACTGAACCTAAACAGGCCGATGACACACAGGCTGAAACCAAACCGGCTGATGACGCACAGGTTGATGACGCTTAAACTAATGAACAATCAATAAGAAAGGGCTTTATCTCATGCTTGATAATCATATTCGTCGTTATATTGACCCCACCTTGAACTCACTGGCAAATCTTTGCCAACAGTTAAAATTAAAGCCTGATTGGGTTACATTAGGTGGGTTTGCGCTTGGCATTTTAGCCATTTTCTGTATTGCTTGGGGCAGAACAGATTTAGGTTTGGTGCTGATTATTTTGAATCGCATTGCTGATGGGGTAGATGGCACTTTGGCACGCATGGTAGGCGAAACCGACCGTGGCGGATTTTTAGATATTGTTTGCGATTTCATTTTCTATGCAGGCATTCCTTTGGGTTTTGCACTGATGGATTCTGATTCTAATGCGTTGGCAGCGGCTTTTGTGATTTTCTCTTTTGTTGGCACGGGCAGTTCTTTTCTAGCCTATGCGATTTTTGCACAAAAATATAATATCTCTTCTGAATTCAAAGATGATGGTTCATTGCCATTGCCCAAAGCGTTTTTCTATATAGGGGGCTTAACCGAAGGCACAGAAACGGTGATTTTCTTAATTCTGATTTGCCTATTCCCCGGTTTGTTCCCATTACTTGCATGGATTTTCGGCATTCTATGTTTACTAACCGCAGGGATGCGTATCTTCAAAGGTTGGCTTGATTTCCCAAGTGATACTGAATCACTTGATAAGGATTTAGAAACTGCCAATAATGATGTTGATAATGACGTGGACCCTGTCTAATTTCATCGCAACTTAAAAAAGGAAAAAACCTATGGAATATCGCCCGTTAGGCAATAGTGGCATTGATGTGAGTGTGATTTGCTTAGGTTCAATGACATGGGGCAGACAAAATAACGAACAAGACGCCCACGAACAAATTGATTATTCCTTAACGCAAGGCGTTAATTTTATTGATACTGCTGAAATTTATCCCGCACCTTTAGATGAAGGGCATGAAGAACGGCAAGGGCGCACCGAACAATATATTGGTACATGGTTTGCAAAAAACCCTAGCAAGCGAAGCGATATCGTACTTGCCACGAAAATTATTGGCGCTTCAGGCTTTTCATTCTTGCGCCCTGACTTAGCAAAAAATGGACGTTCCGTTGTTGATAAAGCCAATATTATTTCAGCTGTTGAAACAAGTTTGCAACGCTTGCAAACTGATTATATTGACCTTTACCAAGTGCATTGGCCCTCACGTAGCAGTAATTTTTTTAGCACATTTGCCTATACAAACAACACCAATGATGAGACTGAAGATTTTGCTGAGATTGTGGAAACAATGGACGCGCTTAAAAAACAAGGCAAAATTCGGGCATGGGGTGTTTCTAATGAAACCCCTTATGGCATTATGGAATATCAACGCCATGCTGATAGGCTAGGGTTTGATGGGCTTGTGAGTGTTCAAAATCCTTATAATTTACTCAATCGTATTTTTGAAATTGGTCTTTCTGAAATTGCCATCCGCAACAATATGCCGTTATTTGCTTATTCACCGTTGGGAACAGGCTCGCTAACCGGAAAATATTTAGACGGCATTCCTAAAAATTCACGAAGAGGTTTATTTCCGGGCTATTGGGACCGTTTTTGCAATCCATTATCCGTTATCGCCACACGTAAATATTATGAATTGGCAAAAAAATATGAACTGGATATGGGGCAAATGTCGCTTGCTTTTGTGAATAGTCGCGATTTTTTATGTTCGAATATTATTGGCGCAACCACGATGGAACAATTAAAAACTAATATTGCCAGCATTGATGTTAAATTGCCACCTGAATTGTTAAAAGAAATAGACGCTGTCCATACAGAAAACCCTAACCCTGCACCTTGAAACCTGATGAAGGCTAATTCATATGAATGACGTTATCAATCTTTTACACGCCCATCGTTCTATTAGAAAATTTAACGACCAAAAAATTACTGATGAGCAATTAACAGCCATTATCGATGCGGGCAATAGCGCAGCAACATCTAGCAATCTGCAAGCACGTAGCATCATTCGCGTTACTGATAAAGCTATTCGCACGCAACTGGCTGAAGCTTCTGGCAATCAAGCATATATTGCTGATTGTGCAGAATTTCTTGTTTTTTGTGGTGATTTTTTACGCCCTGAACAATGTTGTAACAAGCACGATACCCATATGACAAGTGGCATGACCGAACAATTCATTCTTGCGACTGTTGATGTTAGCTTAATGGCACAAAATTGTGTGATTGCGGCAGAATCTTTGGGGCTAGGTATTTGCTATATTGGCGGATTAAGAAACAATCCTGATATTGTCAGTGATTTGCTACATTTGCCTGAAGAAACATTTCCTTTATTTGGCTTATGTTTGGGTTATCCTGCACAAAATCCTGAGGTAAAACCACGCCTACCTGCTGATGTTATTATGAAAGAAAATAAATATCAGCTTGATGAAGTTAAAAGCCTTGATGATTATGATGAAAAGATGGCTGAATATTACCGCACCCGTACTGGTGGTAATAAAAGCACGTCATGGAGCCAGCAAATCAGTCAACTTACCAGTAAAGAGTTACGCCCTCATATGCGTGGCTTTTTAGATGAGCAAGGTTTCAAAATGCTATAATGACGCAAAAGAAAATTACTTTTGCCATTGCATTATATTCTCATGAAACAAAAACCTTCACTGCCGCCACTGCCTTTTCTTGCCCTTGCCACAACTTTGCCTGTCATTGGGCTTACCTTTATTTCACCTGCTATCACAATTCTACGCGATGATTTAAATGTCACCGCCGAACAAGCGCAACTTGTACTAAGTGTTTATCTTTTTTCAAGTGCATTCGGGCAAATTCTGGTAGGTCCTATCTCTGATAGATTTGGACGCAAACCCACTTTATTCATTGGTGCAATTTTATTTTTTTTAGGTGCTATGGCAAGCGCACTCGCACCGAATATCATGTCCCTTTTATTGTTTAGGCTAGTTCAAGGATTAGGCGCGGCTTGCTGTATGACAGTGGCACGAACCATTGTAACTGATTGTTTAACAAAGCAGAAAGCCGCAGGTGCACTTTCTATTATCACTGCCATGATGGCAACGATACCCATTATCACGATTGCGATTGGGGGAATTACAGCTTATTATTTGGGTTGGCGTTTTAATGTGTGGGTGCTTACATTTATCAGCTTTATCCTGATTTTATGCAACTTTTTCTTTTTGCATGAAACAAATTTTCATAAGGTTGAAAAAATTCGTATTATCTCAACTATAAAAAATATTGGCTCTTTATTTAAGATACCCTTATTTTCATTCAATCTCATTATCACCTCAATGCAAGTGGGTCTGTTTTATGCGCTTAATGGATTTATGCCTTATCAATTTTATCTTCTAGGTGCAAGTCCTGCCCAATTCGGGTTTTACTTTGCTGTCTGTTCAATCGGTTACTTATTCGGCAATATCTTGAATAAAAAGTTAACGCATATTTATTCCATAGAAATTTTAACGATTAATGGCACAATTTTATCACTCATCGTGATTGTTTTTATGGGGCTGTTACCTGCACTTTATCCGCACCCTGCAATGCTTTCCTTGCCTTTATTTTTCTTTGGAATTGCCAATGGCATGGCAGTTAATAATTCTATGATTGGTGGTATGATTGTTGCCGGGCGTTATTCTGGTACTGCCACTGGTTTAATAGGTGCCGGACAAGTCACCGTAGGGGGTATAGCAGGTGCTGTTATCATCGCTTTAGGAGGTGATAGTAGTCTCAATATCGGCTTAGCGGTCATGTTCCTTCTTGCTAGCATATCAATTATATGCGCCCTCATTGTTTACCGTCTGCACAGACAAGAAATAAGCAATCAGTAATGGTCATCTCCGCTTGAAATTAATAGGTAATTTATTTTTCAAATCTGGGTGTTGCGTAAGCATTTACCTTCGATGTGGCAATATTTGAACCAACCAAAGCTTCTACCATTTTTACACTAATCAGCACACCATCAATCACAGGGATTTTACAGCTTTCTGTTAGTTGCATTGTCAAATCAGTCATGCCCGCACAGCCTAAAATAACTGCTTCGCATCTATCTTCTTTAACCGCTAATTTAATTTCAGCTTCCAATTTCTTGAAAGCAGCATCGCCATCACGTTCTAAATCTAGCACAGGAATCTCTGCTGCACGAACATTTTTACAGAATTTTTCCATACCATATTTTTCTGCTAATTCTGCAATCAATGGCACCGCACGTTGTAATGTGGTTACAACAGTGAAGTTTTTTGCAACCATACTGGCAGCTTTCATGGCACCTTCACAAATGCCAATCACAGGACCATCCATCAATTCACGACATGCACCAATCCCAGGGTCATCAAAGCAAGCCACCACCAAACCATCAGCACCCCAATCTTTGGCTTTTTGAACCTCTTCTAATAATCCGGGCACGCAAACCGCCTCATCATATTGCCCTTCAATGCTCGCAGGCGTGTTGGTAGGGTTAGATGCCCAAATTTCTGTATTAGAATTTTTATATTGATTGGCAATCTGCTCGCATTTATCCGTCATGCTTTTTGTAGAATTAGGATTAATAATTGCGATTTTCATTATTTCTTAGCTTTACTGCCAGTTTTCTTTTTAGCAGATGTTTTCTTCGCAGGAGTTTTCTTTTTAGCAGTTACTTTTTTTTCAGGGGCTTTTTTTGCCGTTGCTTTCTTTTTAGCAGTTACTTTTTTCTTCGCATCCGTATCGCCACCACCGCCAAGATATAAATCAATGATGCGCTGGTCACTAATCAAATCAGATGATTTGCCTTCAATCGCAACTTCACCAAGATTAAGCGCGTAAGCACGATGAGAAATCTTTAATGCCATCCGTGAATTTTGTTCTACCAAAATCACTGAAACTTTATCTTTTTTGTTAATCTCTACAATGGAACGTGCAATATCTTGCACTAATTTTGGTGCAATCCCCAAAGATGGCTCATCAAGCAATAACAAGCGCGGACGTCCCATCAATGCCCGACCAATCACCAACATTTGTTGCTCACCACCGCTTAAAGTGCCAGCTTGTTGTTTATACCGTTCACGCAAACGCGGGAATCTTGTCAGCATTTTTTCTAAATCTTCTGCAACAGCTTCCTTATCATTACGTGTAAATGCACCAATTTTCAGATTATCTTCAATCGACATATATGGAAAAACACGCCGCCCTTCAGGCACCATCGTAATGCCTCTATTGACAATTTCAGAGGCAACAACCCCTTTAAGGTCTATATTATCATATTCAATAGAACCTTGTGAAATTTTTGATAGCCCTGTAATCGCACGCAAAATAGAACTTTTACCAGCACCATTTGCGCCAATCAAAGCAACTGTTTCACCCTCAGCAATATTAAACGAGACATTCTTTACCGCCCATACTTGGTCGTAATAAAGATTAACATTTGATAATTTTAACAAACTCATATCACAATCCTATCTCATCATCAGCAACGCCCAAATAAGCTTCAATCACCTGTTCATTTTTCTGAATTTCTTCTGGGGCACCTTCGGCAATTTTGTTGCCAAAATTAATCACCACAATTCTATCAGAGATTTTCATCACCGCATGCATATCATGTTCCACCAATAAAACAGTCACGCCTGATTTGCGAATTTCACGCACCATATCAATTGCTTTATCCGTTTCATCATGGTTCATGCCCGCAAAAGGCTCGTCTAATAAAAGCACTTTAGGATTTGTCGATAAACCATTTGCAATGCCCAACGCACGTAAAAACCCATGTGGCAAACTACTAACAACCTCATCACGCACCGATTCCAAACCTACTAATTTAATGATTTTATCGGCATTTACAGAAAACCGTTCTGTATCGCCTCGGGCAAGTTTATTATTCATAAAAAAGCCAAAAAGCGATGCCTTTGCCTGAAGGTGATGGGCAATAATGATATTCTCACGCACCGTCATACTTCTGAAAACTGTGGTTTCTTGGAATGTTCGTACAACACCTTTTTGCGCCGCAATATGCGGACGAAGATGAGAAATTTGCTCGCCTTCAAAATAAACCGTGCCATCGGTTGGGCGCAAAAATGACGAGATAAGCTTAAATAATGTTGATTTCCCTGCGCCATTAGGACCAATCACTGAAAGAATTTCACCCTCTTCCACATCAAAGCTAACATCATTTACCGCCGCCAAGCCACCAAAGCGTTTGGTAAGGTTTTTTACTGATAAGATAACCCCCATAATTAGCCCTCACTCTTTGCTATTTTTGCTTTTAACAAATCAAACCATTTCTTACATGGTAACGATAATAAACCATTCGGCATAAACAGAATGAGCATAATCATAATGCTTGAATAAATCAGCAACTGATATTCTCTGGCAACGAATAAGAAGTCCCAACTAAAATAAAGCACGAATGAACCAACAATTGGACCAAACACATAATTCAAACCACCCAAAAACGTATAAAGCATATAATTAATGCTATCGGCAACTTGGAATGTTGTTGGATAAACTGATTGCGTGATAGCCACAAAAATTGCGCCACCAATCCCGCCGAAGAATGAACCAATCGCATAGGCTTTTACCCGCAGGGTAGAAAGATTAACACCCAATGATGATGCCAATTCCTCGTTCTGTTGTAAGGAGCGTAACAATGCACCCATACGCGAATGCATCAATCGCCACATCACCCCGAATGTGATAAACATCACAATCATAGCAAGAAAATAAAAAGCAATTTTTGTGTTTTCTATCTGATTAAAATCAGGAATAATGGTTAAACCAAAAATACTTAATTCAGTGGGTAACGGCAATCCTGTAATGCCACGCGGACCATTGGTGAATGGCACCAAAGCAAAACTTGCAAGCCGTGCAACTTCAGTAAGGGTGAGGGTAATCATCGCAAAATAAACACCGCGCAAACGTAATAATGGTACACCCAAAAGCGCCGCGACCCCTGCCGCACCAAGCCCGGCAAATAAAATACTTCCCCAAAAGCTAAAACCTACCTTTGAAATAAGCGCGGCTGAAATATAACCACCCAGCAAAGCATAAGCACCTTGCCCGATATTAATACGTCCCATATAAAAGGTGAGCCACACACCTGAACTAATCGTTGCCAAAATAGAAACATAGGTTAGCCCATATAACAAATCATTGCGATTCAATAGAGTCAAAAAGATAGGAATAATGATAAGAAAAATTATCACTGCACCTAAAAAGAAATATAACTGACTCCGCAATTGTGGATTTTCTAATATTTTTTTCATCATATCAACCCCACGGCTTACCCATTAATCCTTGCGGTCTAATCAAAAGGAAAACCATCAAAGAAACAAAAATTATCAAATAAGTAATATCACCGGGTAAGTAAGCAAGCCCAATCGCTTCTACCATACCAAGAATGATACCACCCCAAATCGCACCAGAAATAACACCCGCGCCACCAATCATGACCATTGTAAAGGCTTTCACCGAGATACCACCACCAATACCAGAGCTAACACCACTAATAGCCGTTAGCAAACCACCAACAACACCTGCCAGCATGGCACCCAATGCAAAGCCATAAATACCGTAATGCTCCACATTAATACCCATTAATTGGGCCGCAACTTTATCTTGGGCAATCGCACGCAAAGCCCTACCTGATTTGGTAAATTGCATATAACAAATAAAAGCAGCTACAAAAACAGCCGCCAAACCACCAATGACAAATCTATCATATGGCATAATCACTGGGACACCTATTGCATCGCCAATAAAAATACCTTCTACAACCTTAGGAACTGAACGTTGTTTTTCACCAAAAAACAACAAAATTAAAGCGTCTAAAAAGAAGGCCGTTCCTGCAGCCAACAACATTGTGCTTTCCTCACGCCAAGATTTTCTAATCACTGGACCGAAAAAACAGAATTGAAAAATCGCGCCTATAACTGTTAATGTGAGCCCTGATGCAATAATTGCAACGGGAAAAGGGAGACCAAACCGTCCGTAAACATAATAGGTAATAAAACCACCTACCACATACATTTGACCATGCGCGAAATTCAAAATATTCATCAGCGAGAATATCAACGTTAATCCTAGTGCAATCAATGCATATTGCGCACCAAGCAGAATTCCGTTAACTAAAATCTGTTCCAAAATACACTCCCTAATAAATTTTGATTAGAAAAAAATCCCCTACCTTGAAAAACAAGATAGGGGATACACTTAACTTTGATTAGTTGGCTGAACCAACGAATAAAGTTTCAAATTTGCCATTTTGATACACTTTTGGAGTCAAAGGCACACCTAATTGACGGCGTTGACCATAAGAATCATTTCCAACAAAAGTCATAACAGCTTTTTTATCTTTCAAGAAAGGATCGCGGATTGAAAATCCACCATCAACTGTTTTCAAGAATTGATCAGCATTATTGATTGCTTTTGGATTTGCTTGCATAACAGCAAGAATATATTCAAGAGCATATACTTTTGTATTAGATTCATCGTTATATTCACCATAAATCTTCGTATATTCTTTAACCCAATCGCTCATGCGACTAGACTGAATTTTCTCACCAGCACCACCTTGACAAATAAAGCCATTGGCATATTTGCCAGCGCCTTCTTTTAAGATACCAGCATCCAAAGCAGTTCCTGCAGCCATATGACCCTTAAAACCAAGCTCACGCGCAGTTTTAATAATCAATGGTGCTACAGCAGGAGAAACGCCTGAAAGCATAAGCAAATCAGGTTTTTTCCGCACAACAGGAGTCAACACAGAAACGAAATCACGTGTATCTGCCTGATAGGTTGCACGCTTTTCAATCACTTTCAAGCCTACTCTTTCAGCCACTTTAACACCGTTATCACGTTGATTAAGTGGGTCAGCAGCATTAGCAACTAAGAAAGCAATTGTTTTTACTTTTTTATTGTCTTTCAACCATTGGTAAACTGGAGGTTCCCATTGATAAGATGCAATCATACCAAAGACTGCATAATTAGCAGGCTTTGTATAAAGGTCTTTGCTAAAAGCATAAGGGAAATAAACAATTTTATTTTTCTCAGCTAAAGGACGAACAGCAATTGCTTGCGCATCATCATTAGGACCAACAACATAATCAATACCTTCTTGAGCCATTTTCTCAAAACCAGCAACAGCTAATTTTGGATCATAAGCATCATCAAAAGGTACAATCTCAAGTTCATATTTTTTACCACCGATTTCATAACCACCTTGTTTGTTATAAATGCTAGCAGAAGTTTCCATCGAACGAACATTCGATGCACCCCAAGCCGCATTTGGACCAGACAAAGTTCCGACAAAACCAATGCGAAGTTTATCAGCAGCTTGTGCTACTGAAGTCAATGCAAAAGTTGCTAAAGCAACCGCTACCAAGACTTTCTTTAACGTCATTTTCATATTACCCTCCTTAACAAGTTAATATAGATGTGACATATTGATATAGAGCAACATTTGATAAAATATAACACTATATCCACAGTTAACTTACCGTTAAAATCCATTATACAATAACAGATATTTCACTATAAGAGCAGTCACTGTAACCTACTTGTTTTAAAACTGTCAAGCTATTATAGACATTTTATGATAATAAACATAAATAATTGTTATAAAATAGGATAAATCTATCATTTACAAGGATTCTAACAATGATTTAAATCCAAGGGCTTAACTAACACCGCCATACATTAAACCTGTTAATTCTGCCATATCTTTTTTCCAGCAAATCAAATCATCTTGTGCAAAATCAGAAAGGTTATCATGCCCACAAGCGCGTGCCAATACTTGCATCAAGCCGATTGTTGCTTCAAAGAAATTATTTAACTGCACTGATGATTTTTCTACATTAAGCCGTTCCATCAAATGCGGTTTTTGAGTGGCAATACCAACCGGACAATTATTAGTTTGGCACGCACGCATACCTAAACAACCAATCGCCTGCAATGCAGAATTAGAAACGCCTATCATATCGGCCCCTAATGCTAATGCTTTCACAAAATCAGGCGCGGTTCGCATACCACCGGTAATTCCCAACGTAATATCTTGACGCCCCAAACGATTCAAATGTTTTCTTGCCCGTGCCAATGCCGGAATAGTAGGCACAGAAATATGGTCGCGGAAAATTTCAGGTGCCGCACCTGTACCACCACCTCTGCCATCTAAAATGATATAATCCACACCAATTTCTAAAGCAGCATCAATATCTTTTTCAATATGCTGGGCTGAAAGCTTGTAGCCAATGGGAATGCCACCAGTATAATCACGCACTTCAGCGGCGAATTCTTTAATTTGTGATAAATGCACCCAATCAGGAAAACGCGGTGGTGAAATGGCAGATTGCCCTTCTTTTAAGCCACGCACCTCAGCAATTTTGCCTTTTACTTTATTGCCCGGCAAATGACCGCCCGTACCCGTTTTTGCCCCTTGCCCACCTTTGAAGTGGAATGATTGCACTTGTTTCAACTTTTCCATGCTGAAACCAAATCGTGCAGATGCTAACTCGTAAAAATAGCTTGAATTTTCTGCCTGTTCTTCGGGTAACATGCCCCCTTCACCTGAACAAATGCCTGTGCCGCTCATTTCAGCACCGCGTGCCAATGCAACTTTGGCATTTTCTGAAAGCGAGCCATAGCTCATATCTGAAACAAAAAGCGGGATTTTCAATTTAAGAGGCTTTTTAGCATTCGGTCCCACCACTATTTCAGTGTTAACAGGCGCATCATCAAGCAATGGTAAACGGCTCAACTGCCCAGTAACCATTTGTATATCGTCCCATTGTGGTAATAATTGGCGTGGCACGCCCATTGAGGTAACCTTGCCATGTTGCCCTGTTTTTTTGAGACCATTTTTGGCATAATATTGGATTGTTTGCACAAATGGTTCTTCTTCACTGCCATGAATATCTTGGTAAAGCCCTTGATAAGCCTTGCGATTATAAGGTTGTGGATTTTTATATTCCCATGCGATGATTTCTTCTTCATCTACAAAAACAAGCCCATCTTCTACAAAAGAAGTGAATTTTTGTAATTGTTCTGAATTATTATAAGAGCTAACCCCCGAATCAATCCGAAAATCCCAAAAATGCACGCCACAAATAAGATTATCCCCACGCACGGTTGCATCACTTAACAACGCGCCCCTATGCGCGCATCTGCCATATAAAACCGATACTTTATCATCGTAACGCACAACCACTAAATCTACATTGGCAACCAACGCATAGCTAGGCTTTCTATCGTTTAATTCATCAAGAACGGCAATTTGAATTTTTTTAGGCATCATTTTCTCCACTGTTAATTTAAGTGTTTTACTTCATATTATTCTCACAATATGTTAATATAAAAAAATACGCAACCCTATCAAATAAAAACCTGTCAAATAAAACCCTGTCAAATAAAAAAGGAATAACTTATGAGTTCAGTAAATCGCCAATGGCAAAATCTTAATGCATGCGACCCTAGCAACTTGGAAGAAGCACGCTTACAACTTCATTATGCTGTGCAATTGCCTATGCGTGCTGGTAAAGCGATTCTGCCAAAACAGCCTGATTATAGCCATACATCATTAGATTTTGATTTTGAAAAACAGAGCTTTGCTTGCCATCCCTTAAATGAACAAGGTTTGGTTGTAGGGGTTATGTTACCAAGCCTGACATTATATTGTAGTCATGGCAGTGAATCGGCAGAATATCCGCTTGATGGCAAAACACGCACCGAAGCAACCGATTGGTTGAAAGCGCATCTTACCAATCATGGTTTTGATATAAGTAAATTTGATAAAGGTGGTTTTCCTTTGCCTGCACACCCTGTGGCAGAAAATGCTTGCTTTAATAATAGTGATGCAAAAGCGTTTAAGGCCGTGAGTGCATGGTTTAACAATGCCGCGATTGCCATTGAAGATGCGGTGAAAAAATACAGTCATATCAAACCCGGACCTGCGCCGGTAAGTTGCTGGCCGCATCATTTTGATATTGCAAGCCTGATTAGTTTTGATGATAGTAACCCTGAAACCGCAAAATCAGTTGGGGTAGGTTTAAGCCCGGGTGATGAAAGTTACAGCCAGCCTTATTTCTATACCAACCCATGGCCTGCCAATCAGGATATGAATTTCCCAGATTTAATGGCACCCGGACATTGGCATAATGATGGTTTTATTTCCGCCATTGCCCCTGCTACTAAAATCATGGATATGAATGCTGACCAAAAAATCATCTCTGATTATTTAGACGATGTGATTGCCAAAGCAAAGATATTGATTGGCGCAAGCTGATAGAGGCTTTTATGGAATGACAGAATATTTTTCTGTCATTCTGGCTTTATTGCCACTCAAAAAATTGCCAATCTTGCACATCGCCCCTCGTAGGTAATAGTAACTGGCGTGGTGCCTGATATTTCTGATTGATTTCCATAATATCAGGGCGTTTTTTAAGCGCCTTAATGATGCTCTTAAAATCAGCATCACTATTTAAATTACGACTAAATAATAAATTCATCAGCCTATCTAAAAAATCCAAATCTTCAACATAATCAAGTGTCCATCTTTGGGATATACAGCTTTCATCGGCATCTTTATAAAACAAACAGCCTCGGTGAAAATCTGAGTTGTCTCTGATAAAAGGCGTAACATGCTCGCGCTGATATGACTGTTTTGCATAATAAAATGCCTCAGACAAGGCTTCAAACCGCATGATTTCAGCATCTACCCCATGGGGGAAACTGGCAATATAATTATTGGTGAGATAATCCAAATCGGATGCGTGAAATAAAGCCACCATGTCGCTTGCTAGGCTTGGGTCAAAAACAGGGCAATCGCTGGTTATCCGCATTACATATTTTGCTTCAACCTGACACGCGCAATGGTAATAACGCGCCAACACATCTTTTTCATCACCGCGCATCACATGAATCACAGGGTAATGCTGGGCAAGATAATCTGCAACCTTATCACTGGCTTCATCATCAGAAATCGCAAAACACACAACATCAATATTTTTGACTTTCAGTGCATTTTGCGCCACATAATCCAGCCCGCAACAATTATCTTTTCTCATATCTTTTCCCATTGGCAATAAAATTTTGCCGGGCAAACGACTTGAACCATAACGGGCTTGGATAATCAGTGCTGTTTTAACCATCTATCAGACCTTTTAATGCATCGGTTACGCGTGTAACATCCGCTTCCTTCATACCATAAAAAATCGGCAGAGATAATGCCCGCGCTGAATATTGTTCTGCGCCTTGTAATGGCTGATGCTGATTTCCAGCAAAATAAGAATGCCGATAGATAGGCATATAATGTAATTGCGTGCCAATTTGTTGGTCGCGCAAAGCTTGCATGAATGCGCCACGATTTGTGGCCAATGCTTCAAAATCAATCAGTACCACTGCCAAATGCCATGCGGGGATACCTGTTTCAGTTTGCCGAATCAAACGAATCGTTTGCGGAAAATCAGCTAATTTTTGTTGATAAAGCGCAAAAATTTCTGCCCGCGCCTCAATAAATTTTTTCAGCTTCTTTAATTGCGAATGCCCTAATGCTGCTTGTATATCACTCATTCTATAGTTCATGCCCCATTCATGCATTTCGTGATACCATAGTGAATCTTCTTTTGAAGCTTGATAATTTAATCTTTCGCGGATAATGCCATGACTTCGCCAATCACGCATTTTTACTGCCCATTCATCATGATTGCAGGTGATGATGCCCCCTTCGCCCGTTGTGATATTTTTGACCGCATGAAGGGAAAACACCGTTATATCGGAATAATGGCACGCGCCAACAGGGTAATGTTGAGGGTAATCTTGCCCATCATTGCCTAACTGTAACCCGCCCATTGCATGGCACGCATCTTCAATAATCCGCCAACCACGCGCATCCGCAAGGTGTTTTATCGATGCCATATCCGCAAATTGTCCGTTGAGATGCACCACACAAATGGCTTTAATCGTTTCATCATCACCTGCGGCGTTCATGGCGGCTTTTGCAATTGTGTCGGCAGTCATCAAGCCTGTATCTGGGTCGCAATCGGCAAAAATTAATTCTGCCCCTGCCAGAATCGCCATAGTGGCAGCCGATAAAAAAGTAATCGCAGGCACAATTACCTTATCATTTTTTTGAAGTTCCAATATCCGCCACGCAAGGTGCAATGCCGCTGTGCCACTATTAACCGTAATCGCATGTTTTACCTGCATCTTTTGTTGCAATGCTTCTTCAAAAGCAGGTGTTTCTGGACCCGTTGTTAGAAAATCAGATTTTAAAACCTTTGTTACTGCCGCAATATCATCATCATCAATGACTTGACGTGAATAAGGTAAAAATTCTGCCATTGGCGCACTCAAGTAATAATTTCTTTTAATTGCTCAACACTTAACCACTCATTATTCGCATCAGATGAATAACAAAATTCTTCTGGCACAGGCGTGATATTCGCACGATATTTTTTTTGCGCTATTTTAAGTTCTTGTTCCGTTGCCCAAAGGGGAAATTGCGGTTGTATAACATAGCGGTCTTTAATATCTAATGTTTGGCGCGCATCATCAACCGGCACCATCACCTCATGCAGTTTCTCACCGGGGCGAATGCCAACCATCGATAATTTTGCATCAGGTGCCATTGTTTTGGCAATATCTACAATCTTCATCGATGGAATTTTTGGTACAAAAATTTCACCACCACCCATAATGTTCATAGAGCTCATCACAAATTCAATGCCTTGGTCTAGGGTAATCCAAAAGCGAGTCATTCTTTCATCGGTAATCGGCAACGCTGTTTTATCATGCTTCAAGATTTTACGGAAATAAGGAATAACCGACCCACGCGAATTAATCACATTGCCATAACGGGCAAGCGCAAACCGCGTTTGGATATCCCCTGCCATATTATTGGCAGCCACAAAAATTTTATCAGACGCTAATTTGCTAGCGCCATAAAGATTAATAGGGTTTGCCGCTTTATCGGTAGAAAGCGCAAGCACTTTTTTGACGCGATTGTGAATTGCCGCATAAACAATATTTTCAGCCCCTTGCACATTGGTTTTCAAACATTCAAACGGGTTATATTCCGATGCCACTACCTGTTTTTGTGCCGCCGCATGCACCACATAATCCACACCACGCAATGCCATCATCAACCGTTCTTTATCACGCACATCACCAATGAAAAAACGAATAACGCTAAATTGCGGATGCCCCGATAACGCAATCTCCATTTCTGATTGCTTCCATTCATCACGCGAAAAAATAATGATTTTTTTAGGCTTGGCATTATCAAGCAAGTAACGTGTTAATTTTGACCCGAACGAACCTGTGCCACCTGTGATGAAAATCACCTGATTATCAAGATTAATCGGTTGGTAGGTTTGATAAAAATCGCGTAAAAAAGAATGTTTCATGAAATGGATAGACCCTTAAAATTATCATGAAAATTCTATCACAGAATGATGAAAACTATACTATGAAGCAGTAAAGATGATTTTACTTTTCCACTACTTTAATAACAGCTAATGTTTCTAATCTTTCTTAGCCGCACCGCTAGAAACCATTACCATCGCAGGGCGGATAAGCCTATCATGCAAGGCATAGCCCGGTTGCAATAATTGTGCGATGCTGCCTTTTGCATAGGCATCGCTTGGCATTTCAGAAACCGCCTGATGTTGACTAGGCGAGAATGAAGCCCCCAATGCAGGTTCAATCTTTTTAATCTGATTGCGTTCAAAAATGGAAACCAACTCTTTGGCAGAAAGTGATACACCTTCTACAAAATTACCAAACGCGCCTTCTTTGCCCTCTTCAGGCACCGACTTTAAGGCGCGGTCTAAATTATCTGCTAAATTCAAAATATCACCTGCGAAACCAGCAATCGCATATTTAATGCTTTCTTGCTTTTCGCGGTCAAAACGTCTGCGTGTATTTTCTAACTCTGCCAATGTTCGTTGCAATCTATCTTGCAATTCGCTTAGCTCATCTTCTTCGCTTGCATCCTCATCAGTCAATAATTCTTGCTCTGCATCGATGGCATCATCAGCCTCTTCTGTTTGAGTTGTTTGGGCTGTTTTTGCTTCATCAACAGCATCATCAGTTTCTTTTTCATCATTCTTTATCATTGATTATCCCTTTCATGATGTTGCCAAAAATGAGAAACTTTTGACCAAAAATTTCTATGTTCCGAAGAAGGCTTTGTTTCAGCATCAAACGCTTCTAGTAATTCACGTTGCTTCTTATTCAAATGAGCTGGCATATCAACGATAACTTCAACAATCATATCGCCCCGATTGCCCTTATTATATAAAGCAGGCATGCCTTTTCCGCGCAATCTAAAATGCTTGCCATGCGATGTTCCCTGTGGAATTTCAACCCGCACTTTGCCGCCATCAATCACTGGCACTTCTAACTTATCGCCCAATGCCGCCTTTGCCATCGCAATTGGTAATGTGCATAAAATATCTTTCCTCTCGCGCTCAAAAATATCATGAGGCAGGATATTCACAAACACATATAAATCACCTTTTCCGGAACCTTCGATGCCATGATTGCCTTCGCCTGAAATCCGAATGCGATTGCCATGTTCAACCCCCGCAGGAATATCAACCTTAATATGACGGCGATTTTTCGAGCGCCCTGCACCACGGCATGTATGGCAACCACGTTTAATTTCTTGCCCTTTGCCATGGCATCTTGGGCATTCTTGCTGAAGCGTGAAAAAACCTTGTTGTATCTGCACAACGCCAATGCCATTACATTGCGAGCAATTCACAATATCGTTCGGGGTTGCGGCACCCGAGCCTTCACATTCCTCGCAACTGCTTTCCGCCATAAAGCCTATTTCTTCTTTTTTACCCTGAAACGCATCATCTAATGTGATGGTTAAATCAAAACGTAAATCTTCGCCACGGTTTCTTTTGCTACGCCCACGCGTTCTGCCACCGCCCATAAAACCGCTAAACATTTCTTCAAAAATATCAGAAATATCAGAGAAACCATGTTGCCCTGCACCACCGCCAGCACTCCCCATACCGCCTTGAGTAAAGGCATCATGCCCGTAACGGTCGTAGCTATCGCGCTTTTGTGAATCGCGCAATGTATCGTAAGCCTGACTAATTTCTTTAAATTTTTTCTCTGCTTCGTCATCACCGGGGTTACGGTCAGGATGATATTGCATTGCCTTTTTGCGATAAGCCTGTTTCAGCTCATCGGCACCCGCATCACGGGAAACTCCCAATAAATCCATAAAAATCCGTTGCCATCTATACTCCGGTCAAGCTAAATCGCGCCTCAACAAAAAAGATAAATCACTATTTATCATCTTTTTTATTCTCATCAACTTCTTCAAAATCAGCATCAACAACATTCGTATCATCTGATGCCTCAGCCTCTTCGGCAGGCGCGCCACTATTGGCTTCTTCCGCTTGTTTATAAAGCATCTCGCCCATTTTCATGGAACTTTGAGTCAATTGCGTTGTTTTGTCCTGAATTTCAGCAAGATTATCACCTTCAAGCGCCTCACGCAACTGCGTCATATGCGATTCAATGGCTTCTTTTTCCGACCCTTCCAGCTTTTCGCCTAACTCGCCCATGGTTTTTTCGCAAGCATGAATCATACTTTCACCAGCATTTTTCGCATCGGCAATTTCTCGCTTAGTCTTATCATTTTCTGCATTGCTTTCTGCATCTTTCACCATGCGTTCCACCTCTGCATCATCTAATCCGCCTGATGCTTGAATTTTAATTTGCTGTTCTTTACCAGTCGCTTTATCTTTTGCGGAAACATTCACAATACCATTGGCATCAATATCAAATGTTACCTCAATCTGTGGCATGCCACGGGGTGATGGTGGAATGCCCACCAAATCAAACTGCCCAAGCATCTTATTATCAACTGCCATTTCACGCTCGCCTTGAAACACCCTAATCGTCACCGCACTCTGATTATCTTCGGCTGTTGAAAAAACTTGCGATTTCTTAGTAGGAATCGTTGTGTTTCTATCAATCAAGCGGGTAAACACACCGCCCAATGTCTCAATTCCCAACGAAAGTGGCGTTACATCAAGCAAAAGAACATCTTTCACATCGCCTTGCAACACGCCTGCTTGAATCGCAGCACCTAATGCCACTACCTCATCAGGATTCACGCCACGATGCGGTTCTTTGCCAAAAATTTTCTGCACCGTTTCAAACACTTTAGGCATACGAGTCATACCTCCAACCAAAATCACCTCATCAATTTCGGCAGCTTTCAAACCTGCATCTTTTAAGGCAGCTTCGCAGGGTGCAACAGTGCGTTCAATTAAACTTTCTACCAATGATTCAAATTTGGAACGAGTCAATTTGATATTCAAATGTTTTGGTCCTGATTGGTCGGCTGTGATAAAGGGCAAATTAATTTCCGTTTGCGTGGCAGATGAAAGCTCAATCTTGGCTTTTTCAGCCGCTTCTTTTAAGCGTTGCAATGCCATTTTATCTTTTGATAAATCAACTGAATTATCTTTCTTAAATTCTGAAACCAGATAGTCAATCACCACACTATCAAAATCTTCACCACCTAATAATGTATCGCCATTGGTAGAGCGCACCTCAAAAATACCATCGCCAATTTCTAAGATTGATACATCAAATGTACCACCGCCCAAATCATAAACAACCACGGTGCCAGCACTTTTCTTTTCCAAGCCATAAGCAAGGGAAGCGGCTGTTGGCTCGTTAATAATCCGCAACACTTCAAGTCCGGCAATCTTGCCTGCATCTTTGGTTGCCTGCCTTTGAGAATCGTTAAAATAAGCCGGTACGGTAATCACAGCCTTATCCACTGTTTCACCCAGATACGCTTCGGCAGTTTCTTTCATTTTCTGCAAAATCATTGCTGAAATTTGTGAAGGTGCATATTTCTTGCCCTCACATTCAACCCAAGCATCGCCATTTTCACCTTCAATCACTGTGTAAGGTGAAAGTTCTATATCTTTTTTAATAAGCTTATCAGCAAACCTACGCCCAATCATTCTTTTGATTGCATAAAGCGTGTTTTCAGGATTGGTAACCGCCTGACGTTTTGCCGCATGCCCAACCAACCTTTCATCACCGGTGAATGCCACCATTGAAGAGGTCGTGCGTTGCCCTTCAGCATTTTCAATGACTTTCGGTTGCGAACCTTCCATCAACGCCACACAAGAATTTGTTGTGCCTAAATCAATACCAATTACTTTACTCATATCATTACTCCGGTTGCGATATTTGGCGATATTTGCCCATGATTATTTCTAAATACATGCTATATATAGGTATTTTTTTTGCATCTGCAAGCGATAGGCTAAAAAATATCAAAAAAAATAATTATTTTTGATATTTTTCTTTCCATTGCTGATAATCCATTCCATAAATCATATGGCGCGCATCGTCAGTATTAATATTTTTGCCCATTTTTTCTGCCTCTGCCACATACCATTTCGATAAGCAATTACGGCAAAAACCAGCCAAATTCATCAAATCAATATTTTGCAATTCCGTATCATCTTGCAAATGTTTAACCAGATGCCGAAACACTGCCGCCTCTACAGCAATATTTTCTGCCAATTTAGGCATTTCTTCATTAGCCATTGTAAATCTCTACTTTCATGGTATATATTCCGTTAGATGATAGACGCGAACAACCCTAAGGGGCAAGTAAGGAGCAAGGAAAAAATGACTAACCCACAATTTCAAAAAATATTGCAATTTTGGTTTGAAGAGTTAGAACCAGAAAATTGGTTTGTACAATCAGATGAAACGGATATGCGTATTAAGGAATTTTTACCTCTGCATCAACAAGCCAGCAAAGGCGAGTTATGGCAATGGCGTGAATCTGCTAAAGGCAGATTGGCAGAGATTATTATTTTGGACCAATTTTCTCGTAACCTGTTTAGAAACACCCCACAAGCCTTTGCTTGTGATGGACAAGCTCTGATTTTAGCACAAACAGCCATTGATAATAGTGCCGATAAAGAACTATCGTCACAGGAAAAATTATTTTGCTACATACCTTTCATGCACAGTGAATCAAAGGTCATACAGCAAAAAAGCATAGAATTATTTAAGTCGCTGGATATGGAGATGAGCTTGAAATCAGCCACAGAACATTATGATATTGTCATGCAGTTTGGGCGTTACCCGCATCGTAATAAAGTTTTAGGACGCGATTCTACCGCCGAAGAATTAGAATTCTTAAAAGAACATAAAGGTTTCTAGGGAATTCCCCCTTCTATCATGTAACAATCTCAATATCGGAGTTAAATTCTTGACATTGTGGCACAGTGGCAAAAGGGGCTAATAAATCTAGCAAACCTTCGGTAAGCGCGATAAAATAATCCATCTTTTCTTCATCTTGCAAATAATCTTGCCGATATTCTATGGTGATTGCCGGAATATGGTTACAGGTGCCATGCAAAGCAAGCGTATAGCCAAACACACCTTTTGAAGAATAGGGTTGATTATCACCCACTATTAGCCCATCTTTGCCAAGATACTGTAACGCTTTATCCATAAAGGGTTGGCTCTGATGATATAAAATCGCAATATCTTCCTTACGCTTGGGCGCATTTTCTAATTGCGGGGTAAAAGAATGAATACTGATGAGGAATAAAGGTTTTTTCATTTGTGCATAATGCCTGATATAGCCTGCGATGCCGTGATGAAAAGGCATATAATAATCAGCAATTCGTTGCGTGCGGGTGGCTTCATCAAGCGGGTAATTCCCCCAAATCGGACGGCAATCATAGATAGGGCGGATACAGGTTGGGTCATCACGATGCCGATTCACATCTACCACTAAGCGCGAATAATGCGTCATAATCGCGGGAATCTCTTGGCGCGCGCTTAATGTTCGGGTCAGGTTTTCTGTGCCAATATCGTAACAGCGATGTGATTGCAGAATTTCTATCGCTTCTTCATTATTGAGACCTAAATTATTGAGCTCTTTGGGAATAGATTTTCCCGCATGGTCAACGGTTAATAAAAAACAATGTTCCTTTTTATCGTGTAACCATGTAATCGAATCATGGTGCATCTGTTAAACCATGCAATCGGTGAAGTAAATAAAATTTGCTAATCTTTTGTTAAATTCTTCATCTTGCTCCCAAATCAATTCAATTCGATGGCAATGAATATTTTTACGGAAAATTCTTGGCAGACGTATCCAATCTTTTTCAGTGGTAATTAGCGATAAATTCTTCTGTTTCGCCTCGCGTAACAAATCTACAATTTCTCTATAGCTCATCTCATGATGGTTAGGGTACCTCTTGGTATACGCCACATTGTAACCAATAAGACCCAAATGATTGAAAAATTTTTCTGGAAAACCAATGCCCGCAAAAGCCATCCATTTCTGCTCTTTCTTCTCTACTTGCTTTGGCACAACACGCGCACGCAATACATCAATGCCTTGCTTTTGTAATAAAGGAAAAAGCTGATGCTCATCAGTGCCTAACAAAACCACCAAAGATGCCCGCTTTAACGCCTTAATTGACTCGCGCATAGGCCCTGAAGGGAAGCTAAGCCCATTGCCAAACCCTACCTGCCCATCAACCACCACAATACGCAAATTCTGGTAAAGGCTGGGATTTTGGAAACCATCATCCATCAGCAACAAATCCGCACCCGATTGAATCGCCAGTTTCGCAAGCTTCACCTTATCCGAACCGATAAAGCAATCAACATAATTGGCAATCATTAGCGCCTCGTCGCCCACATCATGCGGTCCATGCACAGCCACATCTACTTTGGTTGCCTCGTTCAATTTCCCTTGATAACCACGGCTAAGCACCCCCACTTTTACCCCTTGCGCTTCTAATTTTTGGGCAACACTTAACACCAAAGGAGTTTTACCCGAACCACCCACCATCAAATTGCCAATGCAAATCACAGGGCGCGGTGCCACCCAAATATCTGTATGATTAAATTTCATCCGATGCAAAAATTGGTACAGCCATGCAAGTGGTAATAGCAAAAATGATAATAATTTTCGCTGACGCCAAAAAGAGGGTATGGTTAAATCAGTCATGACCTATATTTAAGCCAATTTAACGATGAAATAAAGTTTTTTATCAAAAATATTCGCTTAATTTTTTTACCACCAACGATAAAATCTGCGGACGGTTATGTATAAATTGCTTGGCAGTGCTTTTCTTAATCTCGCGCAAGCTATCATTCCCCAATAATTTCACTATTTTTTCTGCAAGTTCATCGGCATCATTCACCTGCTGACACAAACCATGTTCGGCTAATTCTGCTTGCATATCCGTGCAATTATAAAAAGATTCCCCATGCAAAACAATCGCGCCCATCTGTATTGGTTCATAAATATTATGTCCGCCATGGGGCATAAAACTTCCTGCCACACAAACAATATCAGCCAATGCAAAAAACAAACCCGTTTCGCCCAATGTATCGGCAAGATAAATTTGCGTGTTTTTATTGGGCAATGCTTTTTTTGAACGGCTTTTATAAGGAATCTGATGCTTCGTTAATAAGGTGCTGATTTCCTTACCTCGTTCAGGGTGACGCGGGATAATAATGGTTAAAAAATCAGGAAATTTTTGCAACAGCACACGATGCGCTTGCAAGGCAATCTCTTCTTCGCCCCGATGCGTACTTGCCATCACATAAAATTTTCGCGCGCCAATGGCGGTTTTTAGTGCGGATAATTTTTCTTTATTATAGGGCAATGGCGGATTCAAAAATTTAAGATTGCCACTGACCGTTATATTGGATGCGCCTAATTTTTTGAAAGATTCGGCATCGCCTTGCGATTGTGCAAAAATCATCCGATAAAATTGCATCAGATAAGCCACTGTATGCGGATATTTCTGCCAACGCATCAATGTTTTGGGCGAGATACGCCCTTGCAATAAAAACACCCTTTCATCACAATATTGATGGCTATAATAAAGCAAATTGGGCCAAATCTCTGATTCAAACATCAATACCATTTCAGGACGCCAATATTTCAAAAATCTTTTTATCACAAAAGGATAATCTAAAGGTGCAAATTGATGGGTAAAAAAATCTTTCTTATTTTGGGTGATAATTTTCTTAGACGTGACTGTGCCACTGGTAAGCAAAAAATGATAATCAGGATATTGCTGATGCAAAGCCTCCATGACGCTGAGTGCGGATAGGCTTTCGCCAACAGAAATCGCATGAAGCCAAATTATTTTTTGTTCTGTAGCATTTTTACTTGTCGCATTTTTAAATGGACGTTTCGCACGCGTAAAGCCCAATTTCTCAGGCAGTGCTTGCCATTGTTCTTTGCCACGAGATACCCTTACCATAAGCCAAAATAAAATTATCGGCAAAAGCAAGCGCAATAGCCAACGATACAACACCATCATCAAAGGCATTATTGCGCTCCTTTTTGTTCAGCCAATGCATATTCTTCTGCTTGTTTCGTGCAATTATCCAATTCTTTTTGAGCATCATCGTTCAATTTTTGTAAAATCTGCGAACGATTTTGTGGCGTTATTTTATCAGTTGGTATCAATGGCTTGCCCCACACCACATGCATATGATTGCGCCATACCAATTTTGGCAAACACATGTTATCCCAGCTTTTATGCATTCGAATCTCTTTGGTAATGGCAATACCAAGTGGCACAATGGGCGAGCCTGTTTTCATGGCAATATAAAGCGCGCCCTCTTTCATCTCACGCCTTGGACCGCGCGGTCCATCAGGGCTAATCACGGTGCTATTGCCCTTTTTCAGCAAGCCGATTAATTCTATCACGGCTGTACTGCCACCCCTGCGCGATGACCCATAAACAGTATCAAGCCCATAACGGCGATAAACACCCGATAATAATTTGCTATCAGGGTGCGATGATGATAACCCATATAATTTATAGCCATGTTTTTTATAATGGCGGTTTTTAATTTCGCGCCTTGTGCTTAATACCAATGTGATGATGTTTTCATGCCAACCAATATAAATAATACTGTTATGATTCGCTAATTCAGGGTAATCATGGTCGGTAAAACGCATCCCTTGCCACCATATAAAAAAAGCAATCCGCAACAATAGAGTATTCAACACCCTAAAAGGAAGTGTGCGAAGAATTTTCTTACGGTAATCTTTAAGCTTCATCGGTTACCTATCATTGCGATGATTGAGGCTCAAATGATTGAGGCTCAGGCGATATACGCCCCGCTTGTTTATCGGCTTCAAGCATCAACAAATTCATTGTCTGCTCCAATTGCTCTTTTAACGCTTCTTGGGTTTGTTTATCGGCATCTTTGGCAATCACAACAGGCTCGCCCCAAATGGTGATAAGCTTGCTAAAAGGCATGGGGAAAATAAACCTATCCCAACTTTTCAGCATCCAGCCTTTTTTGGGCGCAAACCCCACTGGAATAATCGGCGAACCACTTAATTTGCTAAATGCAATCACACCGCGCTTCACCCTTTGGCGTGGACCACGCGGACCATCAGGCGTCATCAATAAATCACTGGGTTTGTTTCTGGTATATTTCAATAAATTCATCATGCCCCGCTCTGGGTTTTTATTGGGTGCGCCATAAATGGTTTTCACCCGAATCCAGCCATGCAACCATGCCAACATTTTACCATCAAGATGGGGCGAATTAAACGCAACCAACGAACCGCCTAATCTACGCCTTGCCACAAGCCCGATACATAATAATCTGCCATGCCATGTGCTAACCACAAAATTAATGTTCTTGGCGCGCAATTTACGGGGAATCTCACCGCCTTGTTCATCAATCCGTAATGTGCATAATATCAGCCAGTAATAGCATGAAAAAAGCAAAAAGACACTCAAACGCAAAAGCATCTCAATCGGACGCCCTAACTTTATATCCAAGCGTTGAATAAATCGAAACATTTAATTTTCCTAAAACAACCTGATGATAAAATCACTTGAATCGATAGGTTAATCTGCCTTTTGTTAAATCATAAGGCGTCATTTCTACAGTTACTTTATCGCCACTTAAAACACGAATACGGTTTTTACGCATTCTTCCTGATGTATGTGCTAATATTTCATGTTCATTATCCAACACTACCTTAAATGTAGCATTGGGCAGAACTTCTTTTACAATGCCATTAAATTGCATTAATTCTTCTTTAGGCAAATGATTCTCCTTTGAATTTATCGCTTCATCGTTAATTACCACGATACGCGCACACATATCAAGCTAACGATGCTATTACTATACAGTTTATAAGTATTTTTCAAGATAAGTGTTTATTTTTTGTGCAACATAGGCTATAAACACATTCAAATTTTAATGATTTCGATTATTAAGAACCATTAAACTTGAAGGAGTTATATGTGCAAGTATCAGTAAGAGACAATAATGTTGAACAAGCCAGTCGTGTTTTAAAGAAAAAAATGCAACGCGAAGGGATTTTTAGAGAAATGAAACTACGCCGCTTTTTTGAGAAACCATCAGAAAGAAAAGCGCGCGAAAAGGCTGAAGCCATTCGTAGAAGTCGGAAGACGATGCGTAAAAGACTGGAACGCGAAGGTTTCTAAATCCGCATAAACTTAAAATCCGTATAAATGTAATTGTCATTATACTTGTTGCATCTTGCAATGTCGTTTTTTGTATAGTTTTTATGTTAAAATAAGTTACCATCAAATGCTGATTTTGTGATAGAAACACAATCATTAAAGTCGCCATTCATTAAAGTTGCTTATACTTTTTGATATTTGTAAGGGGGGAGCAAAACATTGCCGAAATATTCTATCTCTGCATTGGCACGTAATGCCCGCACCTATCATCAAGATTGGGCAAAAATGTGGCGGACACCAAAACCCAAAAAAAATTATGATGTTGTGATTGTTGGCGCTGGCGCGCATGGCTTGGCAACCGCTTATTATCTTGCAAAAAATCATGGCATTACCAATGTTGCCGTCTTAGAAAAAGGTTGGCTAGGTGGCGGAAATACCGGACGCAACACCACCATTATCCGTTCTAATTATCTCTATGACCAAAGCGCCGCTATTTACGAACTTGCCGTCAGGCTCTATGAAGGGTTATCGCAAGATTTTAACTATAATATTATGTTTTCACAACGCCATGTGATTAATGTTGCTTTATCGATTCATGAAATGCAGGAACAACATAGGCGGGCATCAGCAATCCGCGGCAATGGCATTGATTCTGAAATTTTAACAAAAGAGCAAGTCAAACATTATCTGCCTCACCTTAATACAGAGGGGCGTTTCCCCATTTTTAGTGGACTTATTCAAAAACGCGGTGGCACAGCCCGTCATGATGCGGTGGCATGGGGTTACGCCCGTGGTGCTGATGAAATGGGCGTGGACATTATCCAAAATTGTGAAGTGAATGGTTTTGAAATACTCAATGGTGCCGTGCAAGCTGTTAAAACAAATTTAGGTAAGATTAAAGCCAATAAAGTGGCTGTGGTTGTTGCCGGACATTGTTCGGTGCTTGCGGATATGGCAGGTTTCCGCTTGCCGATTGAATCCTTTCCGTTGCAAGCCTTTGTTTCAGAGCCGATTAAGCCAATTTTCAACCATGTGCTAATGTGTGGTGGTGGCGCGCATGGCTATATGAGCCAATCTGATAAGGGCGAGCTTGTGATTGGTGCTGGCACGGATATTTACCCATCTTATTCCCAACGTGGCGGGTTTGATGTTATTGAAGAAACGGTTGCGGCATTGCAAGAATTATTCCCCTTCATCTCACGCTTACGAATGTTACGGCAATGGGGTGGCATTGTAGATGTTACCTATGACCGAAGCCCGATTATTTCTAAAACACCTGTAGGCAATATGTTTTTTAATTGCGGATGGGGTACAGGGGGCTTTAAGGCAACACCGGGGTCGGGGTATTGTTTCGCAGCCTCAATCGCCGCTGGTGAATTGAATGATGTCGCCGCTCCTTTTTCTCTCAACCGTTTTCATAGTGGTGCATTGGTTGATGAAGGCGGTGCCTCTGGCGTGGCGCATTAATGGATGAATAGGGACTAATTCTATGTTACATATTCCTTGCCCCTATTGTGGCACACGCGACCAAAGTGAATTTTCACATCAGGGTGAAGCCTTTATCACGCGCCCTTTGGATTCAGACAAAATGAATGACCAAAAATGGGGTGATTATGTGTTTTTCCGCAAAAACACGAAAGGCAATTATGCAGAATTATGGATGCATCGGCATGGGTGCCGTAAATTCTTTCATCTGTTGCGTAACACAGTTACCGATGAGATTCATGGTTCCTGTAAGATTGGTGAATCCAACGAAAACACCATTGCGAAAATTGTTGGCGCACCGGCTCAAGGAGGCGATAAATGAAAAATCGTTTATCCGCAGGCGGATTGGTTGACCGCAGTCAATTTATTGATTTCACCTATGATGGCAAAAAATTAAAAGGCTTTGCAGGCGATAGTTTAGCTTCTGCTTTACTTGCCAATAATGTCTGGCTTGTGAATCGTTCCTTTAAGTATCATCGTCCACGCGGTATTTTCACCAATGGACCTGAAGAGCCGAACGCATTGGTGCAATTAGAAAAAGGGGTTTATGCAACGCCTAACACGCCTGCAACCACGCAAATGCTCTATGATAATCTTTATGCCAAAAGTCAAAATTGCTTCCCTTCTGCACGGTTTGATTTTGCCAGTATCAATTCAAAATTTTCTGCTATGTTGCCTGCTGGTTTTTACTACAAAACTTTCATGTGGCCAAAATCAGCATGGAAATTTTACGAGCATTTTATCCGCAAAATGGCAGGGCTTGGCAAAGCTTCGGGCGTGGCAGACCCAGATATTTATGAAAGTGAATATTCGCATCCTGATATTTTGATTGTTGGCGGTGGCATTGCTGGCATTGTAACAGCATTGGCGGCGGTTGAAAGCAATGCAAAAGTCATCTTCATTGAGCAAGATTATCAATTTGGTGGTGGCATGATTGGCGCGACGCATTTTCAAATTGATGGCGAGCCTTTTACCATTTGGTTACGCAATGCCATGAAAATTTTACAGGATGCCCCCAATATCACCATTTTACCGCGCACCGTATTATTCGGCTATTATAATCATAATTATCTAACCGCCAGTGAAAAATTAAATCATCATCTATCGCCTCATTACAATCAACATCATGGATTATTGCGCGAACGGCTATGGCATTTCCGCGCCCGCCATGTGATTATCGCAACAGGCGCGATTGAACGCCCCCCTGTTTATGCCAATAATGATTTGCCCGGCACCATGCTTGCTGGTGCGGTTGGGCGTTATATCCGCCGTTATGCTGTGCTTGCGGGTAAGAATATTATTTTTGCCATCAATAATGATGCCGCTTATTATGATGCGATTGATGCCCAAAAAAGTGGCGCGAATGTAACTATCTGTGATGCCCGTGATGTGATTAAGCATAAATTAGCCGATGCTAGCCGGCAAGTGGGTATCCGTGTGTTTGATAAAACTGTACTCACCGAAGCGGTTGGCAAAAAACATGTTCAAGGCGCGTGGATGGCATCACTTAGTGATAATGGTCAGTCATTATCAAGCGACCCTTTTTTCCAAAAAGCCGATATGATTGCCGTTTCAGCAGGCTTAACACCATCGGTACATTTACACGCACAAGCACGCGGCACATTGCGCTTTAGTGATGAGGTTGGGGCATTTATCCCTGATGGCATTGGAAATGCGCCGGGACAAAGTCATATTTCTGTAGGTGCTTGCAATGGCAATATAGATATACAAAGCACGATGGATGAAGCGCAAAAAGCGATGGCAGATGCGCTGAAAACATTAGGGCTAAATGCTGGTAAAATCAAAAAACACACCACTGATTTTCCAAAATTCTTGCCCATGCGTCCGCTTTATCAAGTGCCTCATAAAACGCCTCATAAGGTGAAAAGCTTCGTTGATTTTCAGAATGATAGCACTGCCAATGATATTCAACTTGCCATGCGTGAGGGAATGGAATCGGTGGAGCATGTCAAACGCTATACCACAACCGGCATGGCAACCGACCAAGGCAAAACCTCTAACATTAATGCCATGGCAATCATTGCCACAAAGCAGAAAAAAACAATTCCTGATATTGGCTATACCACTTACCGTCAGCCTTATATTCCCGTTACTTTTGGGGCGATTGCTGGTGCGAAACGTGGCAAATTATTTATGGCTGAACGCCATACGCCTATCCATCGCGCCCATGAAAAATTAGGTGCAGAATTTGAACCGGTAGGCGATTGGATGCGCGCTTGGTACTATCCTAAAAAATCTGGTGAAAGCATGCATAATGCGCTGAATCGTGAATGTCTGGCTGTTCGAAAATCGGTCGGTATGTTTGATGCATCTACATTGGGAAAAATTGATATTCAAGGCAAGGATGCTGTATGGTTGCTGAATATGCTCTATACCAATGCGTGGGATAAATTAGCGATTGGCAATTGCCGTTATGGCGTGATGCTGAATGAACATGGCATGATTATGGATGATGGCGTGACGGCACGGTTGGGTGAAAATCACTTTCATATGACGACAACCACAGGCGGCGCGGCGCGCATCATGGATTGGATTGAATTATGGCTACAAACAGAATGGCCTGAAAAAGAAGTCTATGCCACATCGGTGACCGAACAATGGACAGTGGTTACCATCGCAGGTCCTAAAGCGCGCGATGTGCTAGCAAAATTGACTGATATTAATTTAGACAATGAGAACTTTCCGTTTATGTCGGTGCAAAATGGCAAGGTTGCAGGCATTGATGCTCGCTTATTCCGCATCACATTTTCAGGGGAATTAAGCTATGAAATCAATGTACCAGCGCGTTATGGCTTAGCATTATGGCAGGCGGTTGCAGGCGCGGGTGAAGAATTTGGCATTATCCCCTATGGCACCGAAACCATGCATGTGCTAAGGGCAGAAAAAGGCTTTATCATTATCGGGCAAGATACAGATGGTTCATGCACAGCGGCTGATATGAATATGAATTGGATTGTCTCCAAAAAGAAAAAAGATTTTATTGGCAAGAGGTCACTCAGCCGGCTTGATACAGCAAGCAAAGGTAGGAAGCAATTGGTTGGATTGGTTGCCAAAAATAAAAAGCTCGTTATTCCCGAAGGCTCGCAAATTACTGATACACAAACATCACAGCCCCCTTATCCAATGATTGGGCATGTTAGCTCAAGCTATTATAGTCCTATTTTACAGCAGGGTATTGCAATGGCATTGGTGAAAGACGGGTTAAGCCGTATAAGTGAGAACGTTTATCTGCCACAAAGCGATGGTAAAATTATCACAGCAACCATCACAGAATCTGTATTCTATGATAAGGAGGGGAAAAATGCCCGCCTCTAATAACCCTGAAGCCATTCAATCATTAAGCCATTTTGAGCATTTTGCCAATGAACATTACACCTTAAAGGAATTACCCCATCACTATAAATTACTCATCCGCGGTGATGCCAAAAATGATAATTTTGTAAAAGCCATTAAAAAAGCTCTCAATATTGATTTGCCAACAAAAGCTTATCAAGCGGTTAAAGTTGGTGCAAAAAATATTTTATTTAACATGACCCCCGATGAATGGTGGTTACGCATTGAACAGACCGAAGATTTTACGCGCTATCATAAAGAGCTAACCAAAGCACTTGGCAATATTCATTCTAGCATCGTTGATATTTCTGATTATTACACGATTATTGAAATTGAAGGCAATGAGATTCCTAGATTGCTACAAAAGAATTCTTGCTTTGATTTTCATCCTGAAAAATTTAACCCTGAAAAATTTAACCCTGAAAAATTTAACAAGGGCAATGCAACAAGCACACATTATGCAGCTTGCAACATTCACATATATGCTTTAGAGAACAATATATTTCATCTGCAAACACGTTGGTCGCATGCGGAATATGTATGGGAGATGTTGATTTATTCAGCACAATTAAGCACACAAAATCATTAACATAAACTGGAGACACACATGCCAAAATCTGATATTGAAATTGCTCGCGAAGCAACCCTGAAACCTATCCAAGAAATTGCTGATAAGTTAAATATTCCCAATGATGCCTTGCTACAATATGGCAAAGATAAGGGAAAAATCCAATTAGACTATATCAATAGCCTTCCTGAAAAAAAGGATAGCAAGCTTATTTTGGTAACTGCCATTTCGCCTACCCCTGCTGGTGAAGGTAAAACCACCACGACTGTTGGCTTAGGTGATGGACTTAATAGGATTGGCAAAAAAACCATTATGTGTTTACGCGAGCCTTCTTTAGGACCTTGCTTTGGTGTTAAAGGTGGTGCCGCTGGCGGTGGTTACGCGCAAGTTGTGCCGATGGAAGATATCAATTTACATTTTACAGGTGATTTTCATGCGATTGGCATTGCCCATAATTTATTAAGTGCCATGATTGATAACCATATCTATTGGGGTAATAAATTAGATATTGACCAAAGACGTATTACATGGCGCCGTGTTTTGGATATGAATGACCGTGCTTTAAGGCAAATCAACGCGTCTTTAGGTGGTGTTGCCAATGGTTTTCCGCGTGAAACAGGTTTTGATATTACCGTTGCATCAGAAGTGATGGCAATTTTCTGTTTGGCGCAATCTTTGAAAGATTTAGAAACACGTTTGGGCAATATTGTGATTGGTATGAACCGCAATCGCGAGGTAATACGCGCCAAAGAATTAAACGCCAATCAAGCGATGAGCGTTGTGCTGAAAGATGCCTTTATGCCAAATTTAGTGCAAACATTAGAACATAATCCTGCTTTTATTCATGGGGGTCCTTTTGCCAATATCGCCCATGGCTGCAACAGTCTGATTGCAACAAAAACTGCCTTAAAGCTTTCTGATTATGTGGTGACTGAGGCAGGTTTCGGGGCTGATTTAGGCGCGGAAAAATTCCTTGACATCAAATGCCGTAAAGGTAATTTGAAGCCCAATGCTGTTGTGCTTGTGGCAACCATTCGCGCATTAAAAATGCATGGTGGGGTAGATAAAAAGCAATTACAAGGCGAAAATGTTGATGCAGTTATCCGCGGCACGGCAAATTTACAACGCCATGTTGAAAATCTAAAAAAATATAATATTCCTGTAATCGTGGCAATCAATCACTTTACCCATGATACAGATGCCGAACTTTCTGCTGTGAAAACCTGTTGTGAAAAAATAGGCGTACCTGTTTCAAAAGCAAGCCATTGGGCAGAAGGCGGTGCTGGCACAGAAGAATTGGCGCATAAAGTCGTGGCATTGGCAGAACAAGGTGATAGTCAATATGCACCGCTTTACAAAGATGACATGCCATTATGGGATAAGATCAGCACCATCACAAAAGAAATCTATCGTGCCAGTGAATTAACAGCCGCCAGCAATGTCCGCGCGCAAGTTCAGCAATATCAAGATTCAGGCTATGGGCATTACCCTATTTGTGTTGCCAAAACACAATATAGCTTTTCTACCGACCCTGCTTTAATGGGCGCGCCAGAAAATCATTCTGTGAATCTGCGCGAAGTAAGACTTGCCGCAGGGGCTGAATTCTTGGTTGCGATTTGTGGTGAAATCATGACCATGCCGGGCTTGCCCAGTGTGCCATCCGCAGAAAAAATAATGATTGATGATGATGGGCTGGTACAAGGGTTATTTTAACGATATATCGATGAGAACATAATACAAAATCATTGCTATTGATTGAGTAATATACTATAATGTCTTTTTAGTATAACTCGTCTTAAATGCGATGTATTTGATAGTATAGTGTATGTTTAATGGCGCAATGATTAAGGATATCATCAAGGATTTTGGCATAAGATATGCTCTATATGTTATGTAAAACACATGAAATCCATGCTGTTCAAATAGTCTATATATTTGGAGAATGATAAAATGAGTGCAATTAAAGCTAAATATAGCTTTAAGAATATGGGCATTAACGGTCGCATTCAAATACTTACGATGGGTTTGGTGCTAACTAGCCTTGCCTTTGTGGTGATTGCGATGAGCTTTACGGTTTATCGAGATGCCTCCGATAAAGCCATTATTAATGCACAAAAACTGGCAACACGTCATGCTCTTTTAGTGACAAAATATTTTAATGATGCTGAAACTTCTCTTAATTCTTTAATAAAAAACACGCAAGTACAGAATGTGATGGATGATTTTCTTTTTACATTAGGACAATGGGAAGAAAATAAATCAGAAATCATCAGATTATATGTCACAGAGAACCCTTACATTGGACAAAGAGAGCGACTTGCCGATGGCGAAGATAATTCTATTTATACCGATATCCATAAACAGCATCATGGGTTTTTCTCAGATTATGCAAAACGTGAGGGCTATCAGGATATTTATTTTGTTACGCCAGATGGCACAGTGCTCTACAATGTCTATAAGAAAGATGATTTTGGTATTAATTTAACAAATGATGCGCATAAAAATCTTGCTATTGCAACAGTATTTAACGAGGCATTGGCAAAAGGGCAAGAGCAGGTAACAAAAATTCAAGAGGATAAAACATTTGTAGTATCTACATTTGGCGCAGAGTTGCAATCTTTTTATTCTGGTTGGGTTTTTCATAAATTCGATAGAGATGAAGAAATACCAACTGCTTTTTTAGCACAGCCATTACTAAGTAATGACCACCGCTTACTTGGTGTTATGATAGCTCAATTATCACATCAAAAGTTACAAACGGCTGTTACTGATGAAAGATTGTTAAATGATAGAGAGTCTGTTTATCTTGTAAGAGAAGATTTAACTTATTTAACGGAACCACGCTATGTTTATGAGTTGCCAGAATACCGTCAATTTGTGTTACAGGAAATCATGAAAAGCAATGGAATAACGGATGGCTTTCAAAAAGGTGAAGTTGTTGGTTTAATAGATGGCGTGTTAGGGCATCATGAAAAAACTGTGGTGCAAAGTTTCTCTTCTTTAAAATTTCGTGACAAAGGTTACGCAGTCATTGCTGAGATTGATAAATCTGTTGCAGTCCAAGAAATTTATCAAGTCTTACGTATCATTGGACAAATTGTTCTTATCGTGCTTGTCATTATGCTCTTTATTGTCAAATTTGTATCAAGAAGTATTTCGCGTCCAATGCAACAACTGACTGTTGCTATGAAAAATTTGGCGGCTGGCGAAAAAGATGTGAATGTTGACCATATCACACAAAAAGGCGAGATTGGCGATATTATCAGTGCATTTGATACTTTCAAGGAACAAATGCTTACGAATGAAAAATTAAATGCTCTTAAAGAAAAACATGATGTTGCTGAAAAACTTCGTTTGCAACAAGTGGGCGAGCTTGTAGATGTGTTTAAGTTAGATGCAGAAGATTTGTTAAAAAAAGTTAGCTCTTTAACAGTTGATATGAAAGAAGCAAATCAATCAGTGTTAAGTGCTGCAAAAGAAACCTATGATTTTTCTGATGAAATTGCGACGATTACAAGTGAAGCGACTGATGATGTACAGATGGTAGCAACGGCAACCTCTGAAATGTTTATATCTATTAAAGAGATTAGTGGACAGATGCAAGAATCTTTAGGAACTGTTCAGAAGGCCGCAAATGCAGTGCAAGAAACCGATGATGTTGTGCGAAATATGTCAAAATTATCCGATGGCATTGGCGATATTATTTCCTTAATCAATGATATTGCAGGTCAGACTAATCTACTTGCATTAAATGCCACGATTGAGGCAGCACGTGCAGGTGAAGCAGGCAAAGGTTTTGCGGTTGTTGCGAATGAGGTGAAAAATCTTGCGAACCAAACCACAAAAGCAACCGAAGATATTTCAGGGCAAGTCAATAGTATTCGTGATATTGCGCAACAATCAGTGAGAGCCATGGATGGTGTCCATGAAGAAATTAGTACAATTAATGAAATTATTGGCAACGTGACTGCGGCTGTGGAAGAACAATCTGTTACCACTGGTGAAATCAATAATGCCAGCACCAGCGCATCAACACGCACAACGAACGCTAATGAAAAAGTGACTTCTGTTTCAAGACATGCCAAACAAACATTAGAACAATCAGAAAGAATGAACCAATCTGTACAGGTTGCCAATCAATCAATTGAAGACTTACAGGAAAAAGTGCAATCATTCTTAGACGAGTTGGTAGAGATTCAAAACAGTGCTATGGATAGTAGCTATAAAAAATAATCTGTAAAAATGACATTTTATCCCCTTGTTTTATTATTTAAGGGGGGTGCGGGGGGATTGCACAGCGGAATCGCGGTTTCCCCCCGTATAATAAGGGGTGCGGGGGGATTGCATAGCGGAATCGCGGTTTCCCCCCGTATAATAAGGGGTGCGGGGGGATTGCATAGCGGAATCGCGGTTTCCCCCCGTATAATAAGGGGTGCGGGGGGATTGCATAGCGGAATCGCGGTTTCCCCCCGTATAATTAGGGGTGCGGGGGGATTGCACAGCGAAATCGCGGTTTCCCCCCGTAATAATTAGGGGTGCGGGGGGATTGCACAGCGAAATCGCGGTTTCCCCCCGTAATAATTAGGGGTGCGGGGGGATTGCACAGCGAAATCGCGGTTTCCCCCCGTAATAATTAGGGGTGCGGGGGGATTGCACAGCGGAATCGCGGTTTCCCCCCGTAATAATTAGGGTGCGGATTTTTGCGATGATGAGGCAAGAAGAGCCCATCATCAAAAAATAATGCCCCATGCCCCCCCGCATGCTTTATACTGAAATATCGATTGTGTTTAATGCCCCCGCTAACATATCAAAAATGTAGAGGAATGCATGCCAACTTACTACCCAACCATCGTCTCCCCTGATTATATAATCAAAAAAAAGGTGCTATAAAAAGCACCTTTTTTATAGCAATATTTTGAAAAAACTATTCTAAACTATCCAAGAATTTCTTAATAGAATCACGCAACTCGCTAATCACGCGATTGGCTTCATCTACTGATTCAGTCATCACACTAGATTGTTCTAATGTTTGTTTGGCATGTTCAGTAACAGAAGAAACCTTTTGATTTGCATCGGTTGTGCGCGTAGATGCGCTTGTACTCGCCTCAGTGATTTCACGCGTTGTCACAAATTGTTCTTCCACAGCAGCAGTCACAGAATTAATAATATCATTAATCATCGTAATCTCATGATTAACCACACTCATCGCTACTACCGATTGATTGGCAATATCACGGATTGCCTCAATTTGCCCTGAAATTTCTTCAGTTGCTTTTGTGGTTTGGCTTGCAAGGTTTTTTACCTCATTCGCAACAACCGCAAAGCCTTTACCTGCTTCACCTGCACGTGCCGCCTCAATCGTGGCATTTAATGCAAGTAAATTAGTCTGACCTGCAATATCGTTAATTAAGGAAACAATGTCACCAATACCATCAGATAATTTTGACATATCCTGCACGACCTTATCGGTATTATCCACCGCATCAGAAGCCTTTTGCATGGTTGTTAAGGAATCTTGCATTTGTGTGCTAATTTCACCGATTGAAGTCGCCATTTCAGAGGTTGCCGTGGCTACCATTTGCACATCATCCGTAGCATTCTTCGTGCTTTCAGAAATTTCAGTGGTAAAATCATATGTTCCTTGTGCGGCATGCGCCATAGATTTTGTTGCATTTTCCATAGAAGTCGTCGCATTATCCACACGCCCCAACAATCCTTGTACATTATGCTGAAAACCAGAAACCATTTCTCTTACGCGCCCCGAACGTTCCGTTTCAGATTTTTGTGAATCTTCTTGCTCTGCACTTAATTTTTTATTTAATGCCTGTTGATTCTTAAACACATTAACCGCTTGAATCATATCACCAATTTCATTCTTTTGAGCGATTGAGCTTAAATCAAAATCACTATCGCCTTCTGCCAAACGCTTCATACTTACCGTAAGAGTGATAATAGGAAGTGAAATACTACGTGAAATAACAAGCGTGATAAAATACATGATGACAAGCAAAGCACCAAGAACACTTAAAGCAACAAGGAAAGTTTCTTTTAATTGATTAAAATATGTCCAATGCTCAATCTCAGCAACCACCACCACATCTTCGCCATGATACGAAACCACGCGTGATGCCTGTGCAACGCTCTCATTTCCGTAATGCCCTATCGAGCTAGCAATATACGCTTGCGAACCCCCTTCTGCCATCAAACGTTCCAATGCTTCATTACTTGGCACTTGCTCTTTTAACAAGACTGCTGATCTCTCGCTATGGTAATTACTAAATGTTACAAAATATAGTTGCTTATCTATTAAAAATGCATTCTGACCGGGCTTCACATCGCTTGGTAATAAAATCCTTTGAAATGTCGTATAATCCAACTGAACTGCATAAACACCAACGACTTCACCAAATGAATTTTTCACAATATGTGCTACAAAAGAAGCGGGTTCATCATCACTAGGTGGATAAAAATTCCATCCATCATAAGCGGCTACCGCATTATCTCCATTTGCTATCGCTTTACGAAATGCTCTGGCTAAACCAGTATCTTTCCATTCACCATCGTTCAGATTGGTAGCAAAATCAGGTTCTTTAAACACGCTATAAATAATATTACCTTTCACATCAATTAAAAACACATCACGATAATTTTGCCATTTTTGTACATTGCTAAACCAAGGGTGATATTCTCTATGCACGATAGAATAAGAAAAAGCATTGCCATCACCTAAATATTTTTGGGCATCCAGTAATTTATTTTTTTCACCTTTAGGGTTTGGATTTTCTTCAACATAAATACGTTGTAATTCTGCACTTGGGTCAGGAAGATGATGATAGCTATCATCAAAATCTTCTAATGCCTCTATAATTATCGGGCTATTCACAACAAGGCGAATTTCATTATCTAACGATACTAAATAACTCTCTAATTGTCCAGCGCGTGTCTCAGCAAGATTATTCGTCTCTTCTTCAATATTAATAATCGTTTCTTGATAAGTAAGATAGCTTGAAACACTTAGCATGGTTATGCCAGAGAATGCCAAAATTATTAAGGCAAGTAATTGAATCTTTGCATTAATCTTCAAATTACGGAACATCGATAAGCCTATCATTGAGTAAACTTCCTTATTTAACTTGTCTGATACTTATTTTCACATCGAGAATAAACATTTATCTATTTACAATCGCAAAAAATATGCCATACAGTTTTATCCTTATTAGATAAAGTTAGATAAAGTTATAATACTGTATTTTGCACCTAATAAGCAATAAAATTATTTAATAATAACATTATTCGATAGGGCGCACCTCACGCACATCAGGGATATAATGGCGTAACATATTCTCAATCCCCATCTTCAAAGTAGCCGTTGAGCTAGGGCAACCCGCACAAGCCCCTTGCATGGCAAGATATACAATGCCTTTATCAAACCCATGAAAAATAATATCGCCCCCATCAGCCGCAACAGCAGGGCGCACACGTTCATCGAGTAATTCTTTAATTTGCACAACAATTTCTTCATCAGCGGCATCATATTCTTCTATCGTCTCCTGATTCTGTTCCTGATTATCAGGATTTCTTAATAATGTGCCATCCATCAACCGTTCCATCAACATGCCCAAAAGTTGTGGCTTTAGGGTATCCCAATCCGCTGTATCAGATTTGCTCACTGAAATAAAATCATAGCCAATAAAAACCGCCTGCACATGGGCAATTCTAAATAAAGATACAGCAAGAGGCGATTTTTGCTCTGCTGCTTCAATAGTAGGTATATCAATCGTTTCACCCACAGATAATAATGGCTTGCCCGGTAAAAACTTTAACGTGGCAGGGTTAGGGGTTGATTCAATCTCAATATACACAATATTTACACTCCGTAAATTTCATTAATCTGGTCAATTGTAACCTGTTCAGGGATAATAACCACAGGCACAGGTCGCGCTGAACGCATTTTTGTGCCAGCAATATAGCCATAAAGCCCACTTGCAATATTATCAAGTTGCCAATTTGTAACAACCAACCCCGAAACAAAACGATTTTTTGTAATAAATTGTGCGACTGTTTCACTAACCTCGCCCTCACGCACATAGCTAGCAACTTCTTGCTTTTTGCCAAACCATTCGCAAATTTTCTCTTCCGCATGCGTTAATTGAATCGCGCTTTCTTCTTTGCTTTCCTGACGCACCGCATCAGAAACACCAAATAATTGCATCGTAGCAGGCTCGCGCACATATAATAATGCCACACGTTCTTTATTTTTGCGCGCATGAAGCCCCGCATAATAAGCCGCTTTATTCATCATTTCCTTATCAGACCGATTATCCACCAATACAAGGAATACTCTTTCACCTGCAACAATCTTCTTACTCGTTTTCGATGCTGGTTTTATTTTTTTATCAGAATTTTTCATTTTTAACATGTTATCATCCCCTGAAAGATTTTTATTAATGACACTCACCGATTTTTGTTTCATTTTCAATGTAGCCATAAACACACATCCCTTTATATCTTAAAATATTTTATGTATTCTATATTAGCTTATATTAAAAAATCAAGCACGGTTTTTGCTAACATCAATATTAATATGTCACGAATCATAACAGAGCTCTGGCATAAATAAGAAAAAAATGTTATTATACAGTCTATTTTAGGGAATATTAATGATGCAAGCAATCTTAAATATATTAAAAATAATTGGCGTTTTTTTTACGACAACTATCGAATATATGTTTTTTCCGATTTTTGTTATCTTAAACTTACTCAGCCGTGTTGCAACAGTTGGTTTGCTAACAGGCTTACTTGTTAGCATTGCACCTTTTTTCAATGAATCACTGGCGCAAACCACCCAGCATTCGGATAATTTGCAGGAAATTATTGTCAAAACATTTGGCGATTCCTTAGAAATGACGATTTCCAAAGAAACCGAAATTTCTGCCCGTGAAGGAAAAAAACAAGCATTTTATAAATTATTTCCACAATTATCACTTACAGCTTCACAAAGAACTTACGATAGGTCAAGCACCACTGGAAGCACCACCACCAGTAACAATGGACAAGAAAGCACCAGTCAAACCATAAAATTAAGTCAAACTTTATTAGGAAGCGGCGCGCCTTCTTATAGTTATGTTGCCGCCAAATCTGACCATAATATCGCTATTCAACAGTTGCGTATGGAAGAAAATAATATTTTACTGCAGATTATTAATAATTATAGCAATCTCTACACAGCACAAAGAATCAAAGAAATTGCTGAAACAAACTTAAATCGTTTGCAACAACATTATAATGCCACCAAAGAACGGCAAACATTCGGTTCTGCCAGTATTACTGAATTAAAGCAAGCTGAGGCACAATTAGAAAATGCCCGCGCCAATAACATTCAAACACAAGGTGCTATGCTCAGTCAACAAGCCTCTTTTGAGGCATTAACAAACATTAGCGTTACAGGAAAATTGATTGAACCTGTCATTATCAATCAGGATTTATTACCAAAATCATTAGATGATGCAACAGCACAAGCAGAAAGTTTCAGCCCTGCTGTTAAGATTGCGTTGCAACAAAAAAAGAAATCAACAGCATTGCAAAAACGCTCTGGCTTGCCATTATTGCCTAATCTTTCTGTTGAAATTGGGCAAACAGAAACTGAAAGCCCCGCTATGAGTGGCACAGGGCAAAGCACCAGCGATGAATCTTTTATGAGCCTGAATTTTTCTTATAATATTACGCCGGGTCAAGCAATTAGCGCACGCAAACAAGCGGTTTCTCTCAATCGTTCAAGGCAAGCAGGTGTGCTACTCTCACGTAGAAATTTACGAAGTGCAACCATTGTGGCATGGCAAAATTATATCACCGCAAAAGCAGTTTTAACAGCCAGCAAATTGGCAAGCAGTGCCAGCAAATCAGCTTTTGATGGCACAAAAGCGGAATATGATTTGAACCGACGCTCGCAATTAGAATTATTAGACGCTCAAGAAACATGGCTTAATTCTGAACAGTCCTATTATCAAGCCTTTGGAAGCTATGTGAATGCTCACTACCAATTGCTTGCCAATAGCGGACAATTAACCTATATGGCTTTTAAGTCGTAAGAAAGATTGGTTTAAGGTTAAGAAATCATGCTCGCAAAATCAAAAAAATTTAATATCGAAAATGATAAACCATTGCGTCTGACACGTGCGATTACTTTAGAGAATGTTTTTGATAGAAACTATGACCATATTTGGCATGATATCTTAAACCCAAACAAAGTAGGCCCTGAGAAACTAAGTAACCCTACAAAGAAACCTGCATGGAATCAAAACATGTCGGATGCGCTGGCTGAACATAATAATGAGATTCAGGGGCAATTAAATACTGATGGAATGAGTAGTATTATCCTTGACCGTTTAAGCCGTGTTGACCTTGATAAAGCGCGTAAAACTCTTTTCTCAGGGCAGTTGTTATTTATAGACGACCTAGAAGGAATTATAAGTGAGGATGGTGAAGTTTCTGTAGAAGTTCCTGTAGAAGAAAGTGATGACCATGATGATAGTCTTGCACCCCCTTCTGATTTTGGGGTAAGCCGTGCAGAAAGCCAAAAAATGATTAAAGGAATCACGCGTTGGCATCATGCAGACCAAGAAGCATTTGATGGATTACAAATTCCTCTAACATCTTTTGAATTCTTATTTACAGGTGAATTATATTCATCGCCCATACAAACAGCTCCGGTAGCTGCAAATAATGACCCGAATGATGATATTCTTGATGCAGCGGCATGGGGTTTAACTGAAGAAATACCAGAAGAAACCCAGCCGGAACAGCCAACACAACCACAATCACAAACAAATGATTTAAATGTCGCCAATAATGAGGTAATGCCACAGCAACAAACATCTGCTAACACATCCGCGATGGATATCGCCCCCGCGCAAGAAATTGCATCGGTGCAGAATATTATGCCTACCAATTCAGCAACGCCATCATCACAGCAAGAAACATCGTCATCTGATATTGTCTCCATCGATAATCTTCTCAAGAATATTGGCTATCAAAATGATAAAACACAGGATGAGAACAGTAATGCCCCCCCCAATCAAGATACTGTAGAATCCCTTTCAATAGAAAACCCGCCAACAGAAAACTCTCAGGCACCCATCATGGCTGATGAATTACTAGAAAATACCAAACAACAGCAAAGGCAACAAATCGAGGCGCAGAAAAAAGCACAAAAAGCACAAAGAAACGCAGAAAAACAGGCGAGAAACGATGCTAAATTGACTCAAAAAAATGCACATGACGCAGAAAAAAAATTGGCAAAACAAGCCAAGTTAGAACAAAAACAAGCGTTAAAAGCAGAAAAATTAAAAAATAAGAATAAAACAACCCATGACGTGTTAGCCCAGAACGCAATGCCTATGGTTCAATCAGATGGCTTGCCACCCGAACCAAGTATGATAGAAGCCAATCATGCCGAGACTATTTTACAAAATTTAAATCAACCCAATGATGATGCAACAGATGATGGTATAAAACAAGATGATAATTTCCCCCATGATACACAAATCCAGCAAATGATTGCAGACAACCCTCTGCCCCCTGTTAGTATCGATATTCCACAAAATCCTGAACATCGACAAATAGCCAGCGATGAAATTAAAAATCTATTAGGTATCAATCCTGCCAGCGATACGAATGCCCCCCCACCAGATATTTCCAGCCCAAATATTTCCAGCCCAGATATTTCAGGTGAGGAAACGCAATCATCAGAGAGCATCTTAAATGCTTTCAAAGATTTGCAGCATAAAATGGCTGAAAAATTACATAAAAAATCTTAAGATAAGCACCTTAACTATTCTTTTGCTCTTGCCAAAGGGCTTGTGACTTTTTATTATCTAGCCATGCTTGAAAAACATTACCAACCTGAAGCCATTGAGGCGAAAATCTACCAGCAATGGGAAGAGCAAAATTGCTTTGCACCTGAAACCGATAGCGATAAACCTTCTTACAGTATTATGATTCCCCCGCCCAATGTGACTGGCAATTTGCATATGGGGCATGCGCTGAATAATACCCTACAAGATGTGCTTGTGCGTTACCACCGTATGGTAGGCTATAATTGCCTATGGCTACCGGGTACCGACCATGCCGGTATTGCCACACAAAGTTTGGTAGAACGGCAATTAGCGGAAAAGAATATCACCCGTCAAGATTTAGGGCGCGAGAAATTTATTGAACGTGTTTGGGAATGGAAAGAACATTCTGGTGGCAATATCCTCAATCAAGTGCGCCGCATTGGGGCTTCGGTTGATTGGAGCCGTGAGCGTTTCACGATGGATGAAGGGTTAAGCCATGCTGTGCTACAAGTGTTTGTTGATTTATACAATGAAGGCTTAATCTACAAAGATACAAGATTGGTGAATTGGGACCCTGTGCTACAAACAGCCATTTCTGATTTAGAAGTTCAGCCACAAGAAACCAATGGGCATTTATGGCATATTCGCTACTCGATTGAAAATAGCGATGAAAGCATTATCATTGCCACCACGCGCCCTGAAACTATGTTTGCCGATGCGGCGATTGCCGTGCACCCTACCGATGAACGCTATCAGCATCTGCATGGCAAATACGCTATTCTGCCTTATTGTAACAGACGCTTAAAAATTATCCCTGATGAAATGGCAGACCCCGAGCAAGGAAGCGGTGCTGTTAAAATATCGCCTGCCCATGATTTTAACGATTATGAATGTGGCAAACGACATGATTTAGATACCCCGATTGTCATGGATAAAAAGGGTCATTTAATTGCACCCGCCCCTGATGAATATGTGGGCATGGAACGATTTGATGCCCGAAAAAAACTTGTCAAGGCACTTGAAACCGATGGTTTGTTAATCAAAACAGACACACATCTGCATATTGTTCCCCATGGCGACCGTTCTGGCAAACCGGTAGAACCCATGCTAACAGAACAATGGTTTGCGGATGCAAAAACACTTGCACAACCCGCTATCAAAGCAGTTAAAACAGGCAAAACAAAATTTTATCCACAAAATTGGGAAAAAACCTATTTTGAATGGCTCAATAATATTCAGCCTTGGTGTATCTCGCGGCAATTATGGTGGGGGCATCAGATTCCAGCATGGTATGGTGAAGATGGCAAAATTTTTGTTGCCATGAATGAAGCAGAAGCGCAGGCACAGGCTGATAAACATTACGGCAAGCCAAGCAAAATCACACGCGATGAAGATGTGTTAGATACATGGTTTTCCTCTGCTTTATGGGCATTTTCTCCGTTGGGCTGGCCCGATAAGGAAAGTAACGACTTAAAAGTTTTTTTCCCAACATCGTTGTTGGTAACAGGCTTTGATATTATCTTCTTCTGGGTGGCACGGATGATGATGATGAGTCTGCATTTTATGAAAGATGTGCCATTTGAAACCGTTTATGTCCATGCGCTTGTGCGTGATTCTAAAGGGCAGAAAATGTCAAAATCCAAAGGCAATGTAATTGACCCCATGGATTTGATTAATCAGCATGGTTGTGATGCCGTCCGCTTTGGTTTGGCGTGGTTGGCAGCACCGGGGCGTGATATTAAATTATCAGAAGATAAAATCATTTCATGCCGTAATTTTGCCACTAAATTATGGAATGCGGCGCGCTTTGCACAGATACAAGAAGCCTATTATGAACCTGAAAATTTTATAGCTGAACATATTCAGCACCCGATTCATCGCTGGATAATTCATCAAATCAGCACGCTTGCCACAAGCCTATCTCAAGATATTACCAGCTATCGTTTTCATGATGCGGCAGGGAATCTCTATCAATTTATTTGGGGGGTTTTTTGTGATTGGTATTTAGAATTTTCTAAAAATATTGGTGAGGATTTTAAGGCAGAAAATAAAAAGGTGACCGCTTGGGCGTTAGAAAATTTACTCATTATGTTGCACCCTTTCATGCCCTTTATTACCAGTGAACTTTACAAGCAAGGTAATTTTTCAAAAAACAGTGATAAAATTTTAATGTTGCAATCATGGAGCAATCTTAATTTTACCGATGATAATGCCTGTCAACACATAGATTGGCTGATGCGGCTGATTACGCAAATACGTTCGGTGCGCTCTGAATTGAATCTACCGCCATCGCAAATATTACCACTAACGATTAATAAGCTAAATGATGCGAATTTAGAATTTCTCAACAATCATCAGGCGCAATTAACACGATTGGCACGGGTGGCATTAACCATCGCTGATGATGATGTTTCTGCACAAAAGGGTTCTGTTAAAATCTTACATGATGAAGCCGAAGCCATGCTGATGATTGCCGATGCCATTGATATGGAGCAAGAAATAAAACGGCTTGAAAAGAATATCACGGCACTTGAAGGCAAGCAAAAAGGGTTAGAAGCACGCCTGAATAATCAAGAATTTATCAGCAAAGCACCACCCCATGTTGTGGAAATAGCCAAAGATGAATTGCAAAAAATCATGGATGATAGGCAACGATTGAAAAATGCCTCCATCATATTAGAGCAAGCGCAAACATAAAGTTATCTGAATATGAGTGAAATATACCAAACGCAGATTATGACCGCTATTAACGATGAAGATAGTGACACATTAAAAAAAATCTTAACACAATATCAAATAGAGAATGGTGCTTTTCCTATCTTTGATTTTTTTATGTTTTTACGAGCGCACATTATTAATATGAGTTGCCAAGATTTCTTGAGAGAGAAATCAATGAATCCTAAAAAATATAAAAAAATATTATGGCTACAGGAAACCTTAAAAGATACGCCCTATGTGTTATCTGTTCTATTATCGCTGGCTTATATACATAGCTATAAAAATGAACTCAATGAGGCTGCCAAATTATATCGCATCGCTTTTGCACATTATATGAAATCACTACAACAAACAGGGTTGCAAACTCCCCTTTCAAATACATGGTTTTGGTTTCTGAATTATGCCCTATTTAATGAACCCACTATTCCCGACGGGCAGGGTTTCGCCTTAGAAAAATTGCAACTGCCTGAAACATTAACAAATTCTTTGCCTGAAGAAACACTCATCACTGCCTATGGCAACGCACCTTATATCATGCGTTATGCCAAAAGATTTATCGAGGGTATTAGAGAATTTTGTCCTGATATTCATATTCTTCTGGTGGCAGGTGATGCTGATGATGAATGCAAAAATTACTGCGAAACATTGCAAAGTGAAAATAAGGGGCTTCATATCGCTTATGAAAAAATTGATAAAACATTTCAAACAAAGAATTTTTTACACACTTATTGTTCGTTACGCCGTTTCACCTATATTGATGATATTTTTGAGAAAATCGGAAATCAACATCTCATCACATTAGATTTAGATTTATTCATCAATGATAATCTGAATCATATTATCGATGATATGAAATCAGTTTCTATTGGTTATGAGAGCAATAAAAACTCACTTTTCACATGTGAAAATGTTTTCTCAGGCAGGTTTCTAAAATTTGATAATAGCAAAGCCTCTCAAAGAATGCGCTATCATCTTAGTGATTACTTGCGTAAAAAACTACATTCTAGTGATTTAATCTGGATAGTGGACCAAAACGCTATTTTTCATGCTTGGCAAGTCGCAAAATTAACACGCGAAGAAAAATCATTATGCCGTAATCTTAAAGATATTTATCAAAATAGCAGTCATCTCCATATCGGTATCACAAATGAAGAAAAGCAACTTTTTGACGAGGATAGAGACATCAAAATGCAAGATAGTCGTTTGGCTCTCATAGTCCTGCCTCAGCATATTCGCTTTGATGATAAAACCTTGAAACCCATTATCAACTGGGATAAAATTGACGAAGAATAAGGTAATAAAACTCTCATAGGTTTAACATGATAGAAATATATCGAACAAAAATTATGACCGCTATTAACGATGAAGATAGCGACACATTAAAAAGAATTTTGGCACAATACCAAAAAGAAAGTGGTAATGTTCCTATCTTTGGTTTTTTCACTTGTTTATCTACATACATTATTCAAATGAGTTGCCGAGATTTTTTAAGAGAAAAACCAATTGCTTCTAAAAAACATACAAAGATTTTATGGTTGCAGGAAACCTTAAAAGATACGCCTTATTTATTGTCTATTTTATTAGCTCTTGCTTATATGAATAGTTACAAAAATGAACTCAATGAGGCTACCAAATTATACCGCATCGTCTTTGCACATTATGCAAAATTACTACAACAAACAGAATCAAGGCTTATTTGCCCTCTCTCATGGATTTGGTTATTGAATTATGCTCTATTTAATGAACCCACTATTCCCGACGGGCAGGTTTTCCCACTAGAAAAATTACAACTGCCTGAAACATTAAAAGGAGACCCTTTGCCTGAAGAAACACTCATCACTGCCTATGGCAACGCACCTTATATCATGCGTTATGCCAAAAGATTTATCGAGGGTATTAGAGAATTTTGTCCTGATATTCATATTCTTCTGGTGGCAGGTGATGCTGATGATGAATGCAAAAATTACTGCGAAACATTGCAAAGTGAAAATAAGGGGCTTCATATCGCTTATGAAAAAATTGATAAAGCATTTCAAACAAAGAATTTTTTACCTACTTATTGTTCGTTACGCCGTTTCACCTATATTGATGATATTTTTGAGAAAATCGGAAATCAACATCTCATCACATTAGATTTAGATTTATTCATCAATGATAATCTGAATCATATTATCGATGATATGAAATCAGTTTCTATTGGTTATGAGAGCAATAAAAACTCACTTTTCACATGTGAAAATGTTTTCTCAGGCAGGTTTCTAAAATTTGATAATAGCAAAGCCTCTCAAAGAATGCGCTATCATCTTAGTGATTACTTGCGTAAAAAACTACATTCTAGTGATTTAATCTGGATAGTGGACCAAAACGCTATTTTTCATGCTTGGCAAGTCGCAAACTTAACACGCGAAGAAAAATTATTATGCCGTAATCTTAAAGATATTTATCAAAATAGCGATGAATTCCGTCTAGGTGCTACAGATGCAGAAAAAAAACTTTCTGACGAGGATAGAGCAAGTAAAATACAATATAATAACTTAAGTCTTAATATTCTACCTCAGCATATTCGTTTTGATGATAAAACCTTAAAGCCCATCATCAACTGGGATAAAATTGAATGAACCTATCAGACAAATACTGGTTCATATTTTTGACTCCATAAAACACTTGAACATAAGGCTTTGCATAAAGAAAAATTCATTAGAATGATTTTTTAAGCATTGATATTGTTAGTTTTTTTCTATATCATCAAACCTTAATTAATGAATCTGTTTTGTTACATTATTAAAAATAACAGGCGGCAATTTTGAAACAAAAAAAAACAGCTAGCGCACGAAAACAACAAGGATGGATAAATTATTATCGCAAACCATTCTTGTTCGTTGGCGCGCTTATTTTACTTGGATGGGGGTTTTTAACCAAGCCAGAACCTTATTTGAAAATTTCAGAGGAAGTATCAATTGTGCTAGAGGAAATCGGCTTGATATTAATCTTTTTAGGAATTATAACACGTGTTTTTTCATCTTTATCGATTGGTTCACATAAAAATCAAAAAGTTGTTGATACGGGGCTTTATTCTCTGGTTAGAAATCCGCTTTATCTGGGGTCTTTTTTGATTTTGTTAGGGGTTGCAATGTTCACAACACGTATAGATGTAATGGCTCTTATGATAATACTTTACATAATATGCTTTTATCCAATGGTGCTAAATGAAGAAAAATACTTGCAAGATAAATTTGGTGATGATTATTTGGCTTATAAAAAGACTGTGCCACGCATCATTCCAAAATTAGCAAAATGGCAGATTCCTGAAACAATGACTATCAATGTTTCTTTGGTTCGAAAAACATTGACAGATTCCTTATGTGTTTTGTTGATTGTGATTATCATAGAAGTGATTGAGCTTCTTTTATAGTATTATTCAACCAATATATAATAGCCATAGCTAAGTAACAAAGCTGGCACGGCTGAATAAAGTGTTGCCATAATCGCTGCTTTCTTTGCCAATGCCAAAGCGGGGAATAATGCATCGCCATCATTGCTAATGGCATTGCCTAACAAAGCTGATAAAGGAATAAACCCTTCCAGATATAATGTTGTTACCAAAATTTGCGGGCCACAGCCGGGAATGAAGCCAATAAGAATTGCCACCAATGGCACAAGCGGCGCAATCGTATTAAACAACATCCGTAAATCAAATTGCAATAAATGAACACTTACTTCAAATAATAAAAACGCTAAGATTACCCAAACAGTCACAAAATTAGTATCATCTATAAAATTACGTAAATTCAACCGATAGGATGAAGATTTGTTACTAGCGTCTACCGCAATATTACTTGGATCTTCCTGCCCAAGCACCACATACATACCCCAACATAGGCACGCACCAACAACGCCTACCACCAACATAATAGGTTCTAGCAACCCTTCAAACGAAAATTGTGCTGCCAGCATGATGGCAAAAATAACGCCCGGAATCATCCAGAACAACCAAACTTTATCCAACATTGCCACTGTTTTAACAAGGCTAACAGATGTTTTTTCCACCACACCTCCATCGGCAATCACAGCTTTTCTTGATTCTTTACCACGCATGAAATCAGGACCATGAATATAATTGACAATCACCCCGAATAAAAAGCCTATCACAAAACCAAGTGCAATAATCATAAGTCCCGTTAAAGGCTCACGTGCAATCAGTAAGAACGCCGCATCACCCATTGTGGCAATTAAGGCGGCGGTGAATGCACCAAAACTTTGTTTGCCCTTCACATATTGCGTGGTGACAATAATAGCACCACCACAGCCGGGCAAAGCACCTAAAAATGCCGCAAAAGGCACTTCCCATTTTTTTTCTGCCAATAATGCAAGCGCATTGATATTCAGCAATTTTTCTAAAAGGTAAAAAATATAAAGCGCGGCAAATACAAAAGCACTTACCTGCAAATAGGCATCGGCAACCGAGCGCAAAATAACAGACAGAACCGTGCCATCATATAGCATGATGACAACCAATATTCCTAATAATAAAAGAGAGTATTTCAGCCTTAATGATAGGGCTGATAATTGATTGTTATATATATTCAATGGTTTCTGTCACAGATAATTTTGTGTTTCTAATTTCATAGAATATGATAGTCACAACGCAAGAGATTGTCAAACAAAACATCATTCCATCATTCCATCATTCCATCATTCCATCATTCCATCATTCCATCATTATTCCCATTAAAAAAATCTTTACGATGGGTCAACAAAAAGTGTCGGTTTATGGTTTTTCTCATCAAAAACAATCTTAAAATCTTTTGAATTCATACCCGTGTTACGTCGCCCTTTTAACTGAATAAATTTTTCATCTTGTTTATCTACTATCAATCTTTGTCCATCAAAACCCATATCAGATATATTTTTGCATTTTGGGTTTTTTGCAACACCCATCTGATGCCATACACGAAACAAAGTCAACTGATCTAAATACCATGTTACAACTTCATCACTCATTTTTTGTCTGATAAAATGACTAACACGAGAGCAAAATTCTAATGTATAATCTGTTTTTCTAAAATATATTTGATTGGCACAAAACGTTGACCTTGGATTAAAAGTTTCCTTTAAGTTAACTAAATAAGATAAATCAGCATCTGCACCGTAATCGATAAGCTTTTGATATTGAGGTACAAATTGCAAATCTAAATCAGTCACAATCAAATAAGGATTATCAAGCTGTTTCAACAATGTTTCAACATATAAGAATCTTCTACATGCGCACCATGTGGCAAAATTATACTGAATCATAAATTTTTCAGGAATGTCATCACTTGCAAAATAAACATTTTTATAATTTTTTGCTAATTCTTCTGTTAAAATACGGGTTTCATCATCCATATTGCCAACTGTTAGCAATATAAAATAATCTGGTGAAATGCTCTTCACCCCTTCAATATAAATTTTTGCATAATATTTGATATATTCCTTATCACCATAGGCATGGAATAAAGGAGTTTCAGCGATATAATCATGACGCAATTTTTCAGGTAGATGTAAATCATGCACATCAATGGCTGGCATATCATAATTTTCTGGTTCTATCATCAGTGCCAAACATAGCAACCAATTCATACGGTCTTTCGCATCATCTAACAAAGAACCCGACTGCATAGCCATGCGATATTTATAAAAAACACGATAATAATATTCCGAAGCCTTATCAAAATCACCATTAAACGCGTAACATGCTGCTGTTATTTCCAACAACACAAAATGAAGTAAGTTATTCTCAGGAATCAATGTTTTCAGCCATGCAATATCATCTTGCCAATCAACTTTGCCACCTTCGGCAAATATTCTATTCGATAGTTTGAAATAACCGATTAATAATAACCATAATAATGTCATAGGCTGTGGGTGTTTACTGATTAAAGCTAATAAGGCTTGCACTTCTTTATCATTATGCTGGGCAAGTACATCATCAAAAGCGCGTTGGAGTTTTTTATCCATTAACTCTCCAACAGAACCGGGTGCCAATTTTTTATCTAAACCTTTATGTTCCATTACAAAATCTTTACGATGATGGGTCAACAAAAAGTGTTGGTTTATAGTTTTTCTCATCGAAATCAATCTTAAATTTCTCTGAATTCATACTCGTATTACGTCGCTCTTTTAACTGAGCATATTTTTCATCTTGCCCATCTAATATCACATCCTGCATGTCAAAACCCATATCAGATATATTTTTGCATTTTGGGTTTTTTGCAACACCCATCTGATGCCATATACGAAACAAAGCCAACTGGTCTAAATACCATGATACAACTTCTTCACTCATTTTTTGTCTGATAAAATGGCTAAGGTGAGAGCAAAATTCTAATGTATAATCTGTTTTTCTAAAATGTATGATGCCGGCAGAAAAAGCAACCCTTGGGTTAAATATTTGATTTACAGTAACAAAATAAGATAAATCAGCATCTGCACCACAATCGATAAGCTTTTGATATTGAGGCACAAATTGCAAATCTAAATCAGTCACAATCAAATAAGGGTTATCAAGCCCTTTCAGCAATGTTTCAACATATAAAAATCTTCTACAGGCACACCATGTGGCAAAATTATACTGAATCATAAATTTTTCAGGAATTTCATCACTTGCAAAATAAACATTTTTATAATTTCGTTCTAATTCTTCTGTTAAAATACGGGTTTCATCATCCATATTGCCAACTGTTAGCAATATAAAATAATCTGGTGAAATGCTCTTCACCCCTTCAATATAAATTTTTGCATGATACTTAATATATTCCTTATCACCATAGGCATGAAATAAAGGGGTTTCAGCTATATAATCATGACGCAATTTTTCAGGCAGATGCAAATCAGGCACATCAATGGCTGGCGCGTCATAATTTTCTGGTTCTATAATCAGTGCCAAACATGTCAACCAGCTGATACGTTCTTTCGCATCATCTAACAAAGATTCCGATTGCCTCATAGCCGTGTAATATCTATGAAAAACACGATAATAATATTCAGAAGCCTTATCAAAGTCGCCATTAAACGCATAACATGCTGCTGTTATTTCCATCAACACAAAATGAAGTAAATTATTCTCAGGAATCAATGTTTTCAGCCATGCAATATCATCTTGCCAGTCAACTTTACCCCCTTCGGCAAAGATTCTATTCGATAGTTTGAAATAACCGATTAATAATAACCATAATAATGTCAGAGGCTGTGGATGCTTGCTGATTAAAGCTAATAATCCTTGTATTTCTGCTTCATTATGCTTGGCAAGCACATCATCAAAAGCGCGTTGGAGTTTTTTATCCATTAACTCTCCAACAGAACCGGGTGCCAATTTTTTATCTAAACCTTTATGTTCCATTACCGCATTCTCCATAAAATAGGATACTATGTAAATTATTTGCAATTATCATGCCCATGCCCAAGATAGTATCCCCAAGATAGTATCCATCACCATCATCAAAAAAACCTAATTTTGTTGCTATGAATTCCTGAAATTTTATGCTAATCTAGCTCACCATTATTATGGGAGGAACCACCGCAATGTCTCTGCTATCCAACACTCTATCATATAATCAAGCATGACAAAATTCGTATCCATTCGTGGCGCACGCGAACATAATTTACAAAATATCAATGTTGATTTACCGCGTGATAAATTGGTTTTGATTACAGGTCTATCAGGTAGTGGCAAATCTTCACTTGCCTTTGATACCATCTATGCCGAAGGGCAAAGGCGTTATGTAGAAAGCCTTTCTGCTTATGCACGGCAATTTTTAGAAATGATGCAAAAGCCCGATTTAGATTCTATTGAAGGTTTATCGCCTGCCATCTCCATTGAACAGAAAACCACCTCACGCAACCCACGTTCTACCGTTGGCACAGTCACCGAAATTTATGATTATCTCAGGCTACTCTTTGCGCGCATCGGCATTGCCTATTCGCCTGCCACAGGCTTACCGATTAAATCGCAAAATGTCTCGCAAATGGTAGATGGTATTCTTGCCATGAAAGAAGGCTCAAAATTACTGTTACTTGCCCCTATTGTGCGTGGGCGTAAGGGTGAGTATCGTAGTGAATTTGCGGCTCTTGGCAAGCAAGGTTTTCAACGTGTTCGGATTGATGGCACGATTTGCGAAATAGATGATTTGCCCCAACTGAATAAAAATATCAAACATGATATTGAAGTTGTTGTTGATAGGATTACTGTTAAGCAAGATGATGATTTGCCCGCACGCTTAGCAGATTCCGTTGAAACAGTGCTTAAATTAAGCAATGGTTTGTTATTTGTAGATGATGCCGATACTGGCAAACGGCAAATATTTTCTGCAAATTTTGCTTGCCCTGTTTCTGGATTTACCATTGAAGAAATTGAACCACGGTTATTTTCATTCAATAGCCCGCACGGTGCTTGCCCCTCATGCGATGGCTTAGGGGTAGAGGTTTTATTTGATAAAAATCTAGTTGTACCAAACCCTACATTGCCTTTAAGTCAAGGGGCGATTTTACCATGGTCTAATCAGGGCAATAAACCCGCACCTTATTATTGGCAAACATTAGAAGCCTTAGGCAAGCATTTTGGCTTTACAATGGATGTGCTTTTTGAGGATTTAACAGAAGCACAGCAGGATATTGTTTTATTCGGTACAGAAGAAAAAATCAAATTCATTTATCAAAATGAAGATGTAAAAACATACCATGTGGAACGTCCTTTTGAAGGCGTTATTAATTCGCTGATGCGGCGTTTTCGTGAAACGGATTCGCAGGGCATTCGTGAGGAATTGGGCAAATATCAATCATCTGCAAACTGCACTATATGTGATGGCTATCGTTTGCGTGAAGAAGCCCGTTCTATCAAAATTGATGATTTGCATATCGGGCATGTCAGCATGAAATCAATCAATGATGCCCATCAATGGTTTACGGATATAGAATCAAAAATCACCAAAACAGAACTTGAAATCGCCACGCAAATCTTGAAAGAAATCCGTGAAAGATTGCAATTCCTGATGGATGTTGGGCTCAATTACCTAACCCTATCACGCAAAGCAGGCACGCTTTCAAGTGGTGAAAGTCAACGTATCCGCTTGGCATCACAAATTGGTTCGGGGCTAACAGGGGTGCTTTATGTGCTTGATGAACCCTCAATTGGTTTGCATCAACGCGATAATGATAGGTTGCTAACAACCCTTATCAAATTACGTGATTTAGGCAATACCGTGATTGTGGTAGAGCACGATGAAGATGCCATGCGTATTGCTGATTATGTGCTAGATATTGGACCCGGCGCTGGTATTTATGGCGGGCATGTGGTTGCGGAAGGCACATTAGACGATATCTTAAAATGTGAAGAAAGCCTCACAGGGCAATATTTATCTGGCAAAAAACAGATTAAAATCCCTGAAACAAGGCGCAAAGGTCATAGCGGGCAGAAATTAAAAATAGAGGGCGCACGCCATAATAACTTAAATGATATTTCTATTGAAATTCCTCTTGGCACATTAACATGCGTTACGGGGGTTTCAGGCTCGGGTAAATCTAGCTTGATTATTGAAACATTGCAGCGTGCTTTGGCAAGTATATTAATGGGCGCGCGTGACCGTTCGGGTGAATATGATAAAATTTCAGGCACAGCCTTTTTAGATAAAATTATTGTGATTGACCAATCACCCATTGGGCGTACACCACGTTCTAACCCTGCCACTTATACGGGATTATTTACCTATATTCGCGATTGGTTTGCAAGCTTGCCCGATGCAAAAATGCGCGGTTATAAACCGAGCCGTTTTTCTTTTAATGTGAAAGGCGGGCGTTGTGAAACATGCCAAGGCGATGGTTTGTTAAAAATTGAAATGCATTTCCTACCTGATGTTTATATTCAATGCGATACCTGCCGCGGGCAACGCTATAATCGTGAAACTTTAGAAGTGAAATATCGTGATAAATCCATTGCCGATATTTTGAATATGAGCTTGGCTGAGGCGTTAGATTTTTTCCGCGCCATTCCCAATATTCACAATAAATTGCAAACCTTACATGCGGTAGGGTTAGATTATATCAAATTAGGGCAACAAGCGACAACCCTTTCAGGCGGCGAGGCACAACGCATTAAATTGGCAAAAGAATTATCGCGCCGTGCCACAGGGCGCACGCTTTATGTATTAGATGAACCCACCACAGGATTGCATTTTGCTGATATTCAGAAATTACTAGATGTATTGCAACAGCTTGTTAAGCAGGGCAATACAGTTTTGGTGATTGAGCATAATTTAGATGTGATTAAAACCGCAGACTGGATTATTGATGTTGGACCTGAAGGGGGCGATGCAGGTGGTGACATTATCGGGCAAGGCACACCTGAAGATATTGCCAAAATTCCTGAAAGTCATACGGGGCATTATTTGAAAAAAATAATTGCTTAATTCTTAACGTAAAAGTAATATAAAATATATTCATAAACATGAGTGAGAAAGAAATTAATGTCAAATTTTACTGAAAACCCTTATCTTAACAAAATATTCCCTACCGACAATGCAACTGATAACAGCAAAGCCAGCATTGATGTTGCCGCGGTTAACAGGTTGCTAAACCTATGCCCTATCGCACAAAAAACCCCATTGCACGCATCAAAAGCATTGGCAGAAAAACTTAATATTGGCAATATCTGGTTTAAGGATGAAAGAATGCGTATGGGGTTGGGTAGTTTCAAAGCATTGGGCGCATCTTATGTGATTGCCAGCGAAGCGGCTGAAAAATTAAAAGGCACGCCTTTGGCTGATATTACAGAAACACAATGGAAAACAGCCCTTACAAGTGAGGTTTTTGTGGCTGCCAGTGCTGGGAATCATGGGCTTTCCGTGGCAGCTGGTGCGCGTATTTTTGGCGCGAAAGCAGTGATTTATTTATCGAAAACGGTGCCAGAAGATTTTGCCAACCGCTTGCGTGGCTTTGGTGCTGAAGTTGTGATTGCAGGTGATGATTACGATGAAAGCCTTGCAGAATCAATGCGTGTGGCTGAAGAAAATGGCTGGTATTTACTGGCAGATGGCACATGGGAAGGCTATGATACTGGCAGGAAAGTCATGGAAGGCTATTTAGTAATGGCTGATGAAGCCTATTCGGAAATGGTAAAAAACCCACCAACCCATATTTTTTTACAAGCTGGCGTTGGCGGATTAGCGGCGGCGGCGGCAATAATGGCACGCGAATATTTTGCTGATACCCAAATTATTGTGGTTGAACCTGATAAAGCACCTTGCCTGCAACAATCAATTCTAGCAGGAAAATTAATAGAAGTAACAGGCGGTGATTCCAATATGGGCAGGTTAGATTGTAAAACCCCATCATTGGTAGCATTAAACACATTGGCATATACCGCCAATCATTTTATGCTTGTCAGCGATGAAGAGGCAGAACAAGCTTTGCCCTTATTGAAAGCACATGATTTTGCCACAAGCCCATCAGGTGGTGCCGGCTTTATTGGTTTGCAAAAAGCGATTGCCCATCAGAAATATCAACTTGATGAGACGAGTAATGTGCTGATTTTCTTATCTGAACAAGAAATATTATAAGTTGCATGGATTTCAGCCCTACGGAATATCAAACGCGCTGTTCTAACACGCAAAAATTAATGCATCAACAAAATATTGATGCATTATTCCTGACACGTGAAGCAGAAATACGCTATTTTTCAGGCTTTCGCACACCATTTTGGCAAAGCCCTACCCGTCCGTGGTTTTTAATTATCCCACAAACAGGCGACCCCATTGCCATTATTCCAGAAATTGGCAGGGCATTAATGACTAAAAATTGGGTGAGCGATATTCGCACATGGTCAGCTCCGAACCCTGATGATGATGGTATTTCACTGCTGGTTGATGCCTTAAAACCTTATCAAAAAATTGGAACATTAAAAGGCAATGAAACCTATTTGCGTATGCCACTGGCTAATTTTGAAAGATTAACCCAAACATTATCGTGTGAATGGGTGGATTGCACCCCCATCATTCAAAAAATACGCGGGGTTAAATCATCAGCAGAAATTATGATTATCAAAGAAATTTGCCAAATTGCCAGTGATGTTTTTGATGATGTGCCGAATTTTGTCCATGAAGGGCAAAGCTTAAAACAGGCTTTTAAACAATTCAAAATTGCCATGCTTAATGGTGGTGCTGATGATGTGCCTTATTTAGTTGGTGGTGCCGATAGCCCAAGTTACAACGATATTATTGGTCCGCCCAGCGATGAGAAACTCAAAAAAGGCGATGTTTTCATGTTTGATACTGGCTCTACCCTAAAGGGATATTTTTGCGATTTTGACCGTAATTATGCCATTGGCAAAGCTGATGATACTGCCCTTTATGCTTATGAAAAATTATGGCATGCCACAGAAGCCGGGCTTGAAGCGGTGCGCCCGGGCATGAAAGCCGCGCAATTATTTGATGCGATGAATAATATTCTTGATGGTGATGGCGATGCTGATAACGATACAGTCGGCAGATTTGGGCATGGGCTGGGTATTGAGCTTACAGAATGGCCGTCTTTTTATCCCAAAGATGACACAATCTTAGAAGAAAATATGGTGATTACCTTAGAGCCAAGCATCATGTTGCCAGATGGTTCAATCATGGTCACAGAAGAAAACCTTGTCATTCAAAATGGCACGCCTTTACTATTAAGCAAACGCGCACCCAAAACACTGCCTATTATTGGTTAGGCATTGGTTAGATATTTCTTACTAATAATTGTGTTATAATGCCAAAAGACATCGCCAACATAATATTTTCAATTTTGGCACATAGAAACACTCGCAGTTAAAATCATATTACTGATAGTATTCATAATTTTATGTTTTCGAAACCACTTTTGTAATTAATGCTTCTAACTTTGTGATATTAATATTAAAATTTGAATCCGAATTATACCATTTATTCTTATCTGCTAATACTTTACAAAATTGATTGATAATATAATTAATATTGAATGTTTGAAAAAGAGCACTGAAAAAGAAATCCATATGAGGTGATGTTAAATATAATGCAGTTGCTTTTTTATTATCTGCAAAACATACATTTGCCGCTTCAGAACCATAAGATGAAACAACCAATTCTGTATTTTGTAATAAATTAATTTTTTCTTTTAATGATAATTTACCAATAACCACTTCATGAATATCATATTTTGCACACATGGCTGATAGTTCACTTTTATTCTCAACTTTTCTTGAATCTTCGGGGTTGCGTTGGAGATAGATACGTTTATATTTTTGATATTTTTTTATATCAGCGTCATTTTTATAGTAAGAAACCAGATGTTGAATGGCATCGTAAACAGTAGGTGAGAATTTTATTTGTTCTAAAAAAAGAATATTCTTAGCCTTTAATAATTTCCCATCATCTAAATATAGTAACTGCGTTTCAGAAATATTTAAACTTTGCAAACATTCCCATTGGAATGATGTTTTATCTTGAATGCCTTCGCGTAAATCTATCGGCAAAATGAATATAAATTCTTTTTTTTCTTCCTCATTCGCATATTGCATCAAGCCATATAATCTTGGAAAAGCTTCATATAAGAAATGTGTAAAGTTCTTAAAATCAAAATCATAAAATAGCACATATTTTTTATCATCGTTTGTATTGATAAGTCGTGTTTTACGAAAAATTAGTCGCGTCAAAAAATAAAATTCACATTTTTTTTCAAGAATAAATAATTTATATAAAAATTTATTATGATTTTTCCTCACGCGCGCATAAAAGTTATAACTAAGATGCATTCCTAAATTATAATTGATATATGCTATGTATCGTTTGAATTTGGTAGATTTATACAGTTTGCAAAACATTCCTGAATACCAAATACCCCCGCCCGTATCATAATATGTGTTAAATGATTCAGAAAGTAGCTTTTTTTGAGAATTAAAAACCATACCTATATTATGGATATAGCCATTATTAATTTCCTTATAAGGTTTATCATATTTGTAATAGCCATACTCATCTGGTTCTAATTGTTTTAGAACATATGGATGCGATTTATTAGTAAACAGCCCATAAGAAACAAGAGACTCAAAATTAAAATCTTTTTTATCACTTAGAGGATGCAACGGTTTTAATTTCTTAGGAATGAAATAACCGCCCAATATTTTAATTTGTTTCATCTTATCTTATTCGGTTCTAATGATTTTTTAATTCTAGACCACACATTATTTATATCTTGATACCAAGATATAAAATTATTATTTCCGTGCAAGCAATGAGTAATATAATCATAAAGATAGGTGCAACGCCTATCGTCTTGTGGAATGGCATCTTGTAGCATCTTGTAGAATGGCATTTTGTGGGGCAAATTTTGTTTCAGGTTCTTTTACAGAATCAAATATATCATCTTGTTTTACTAAACACACAGAGGCACCTTCTTTTGTACGATATTCAATAGAAAAACATCTTATTTCCGAGATTAAGCAGACTTTGAATTTTATAGTTTTTTCTTGATATTCTGCAGAAAATACGATGTTATCATTATCATAATCTTCACTTAGCACGTGAATATTATTCATACCTAAATGGCTGAAAAGCGCAATAACATGAATGGCATAAAAGCTAAGAACACCGCCTCCTTCGTCAGGGTTAGATTTCCAATTTATCAAATTATGTTGGTGATGATATACAAGAAATGCCCATTCTATTGTGATTTCATGAACATCATCTCGGTCTAGTAATTTGGGTAATTCCTTATACCATGGCAGATATAAAAAAATATAAGCAACGCTAAAAGAAATATTATATTTTACTAAAATTTCTAACAATTCTTGACTTTGTTTGGGGTTTGCCGCCATTGGCTTTTCTAGAAAAATATGCTGAATATGAGTATATTTATTTTCTGTTATCATCGCCATAACCAAGTCATATTGGCGTTGGGGTTGCAAGGCGATAACTAAAATATCAGATTTTTTGATAATATCTTCATAAGAATCCACCCATATAACAGACCCAACAAATTTTTGTAATTCTTTGCGTTCCAAAAGAAACTCACGTTGCTGTTCGCAAAGAACAATTTTTGCATTCAACCTTGCGATTGCGGGCAAATAGCCATAAAGAGCAAAGCCTTTGCCAACGATGCCAATTTTTTCACATGATAGAGATAATTTTTCTATCATAGCCTTGCTTGCGTAAATAATTGATAACTTCTTCTTCAATATGCCATGCTAAATTTATAATAACAGGTGGACTTAAATGAGTGATTTCAGAATCTGGCAAAATAGGGATACGCGTAGCTGGTACATAATGTCCAATTTTTGCAGAATGATTTTGTTCAAAAACGCCAGAAATTATATCTACATCTAAGCCTAATAAGCGCATTAAAATTGCAGCACGCCCCGGAAAGCCTTTGCCATAAACTGCACCATGTTCTTGGTGAAAATTTAAAATTTCCTGTCGCTTGGTTTTAGACCAATTCTCAATAAAACTTTGCATATCAGCAAAAAGCGCTAAGCAATTTTCTTCAGCCTTTAACGCTTGTGATAAATCAGGTGATTTTTTTGGTTTTCTTGTCATAGTCACACGAATATTACCACCATAACGTCTTGGGAATGTGGCATCATCAATTACCATATTCAAACTTTTTGCAATTTCTATAAATGATAAAAGTGAATAGGTTCTAGGGTGTTCATGATAAAATGTATCAAACTGATTGGTTTTCATAATCGATAACAAATAATGATTTTCAATCACAAGAACTGTATTATCGCTTATTAAAACTTTCAAAGCTTCCAGTAAACCTTTTAAATTTTCTATATGGGCAAAAACATTCGTAAAACAAATCACATCAATTTCACCTACAGTTTCTAAAATTTTTTGCGCTGTTTTCTTATCAAAATATTCATTATAGCTAAAATCAATGGCATCCGCTTCCAAAATCGCATCTGTTGGGTCTACCCCGATTGTATTTGCGCCGCGTGCTTTCAGTTTTTCCAATAAAGAACCATCATTACAACCTACATCTAAGATATTTTTTCCCTGAATGCCGCCCATATAATCATCAAGTTGCGAGGCAAAATCTTCCATTCCATTTAATACATCTTTTGTCATTTTGGCACGGTAATGGTAGTCTTTGGTGAATAATCTATGTTTATCTATCTGATATTTATTATGCGCGGTGCGGCATGTTTCACAGAAAATAATCTCGATAGGAAAAACATCATTTTCAGCATCATTGCCTATAGGAATTAAATCATCACATAACGGATGTGTGCCTAAATCCAAGACAGGTTTTAAATTTTGACTGTTGCATACTTCGCAACTTGTTATAATTTTCATTGGTTCTATGCTTTCCAATTTTGATGATAATGTTGAAATTGTTTATATGTAACATCTACAATATTTTCAGGATGATTTAAATAACAATCATACCAAGAAATGACTTGTCCAATCATTTTCTCACCTTGAAAACAAGCCTGCCACCCTAGTTCTTTTTTGGCTTTACTTGTATCTAAACGCAAATAATATGTTTCGTGTTTTTCAATCGCGGGTGGGGTATGTTTATAGCGCAATGTTGGGAAACTCTTTTGAAATGCTTGAATAATATCACTCACAGTAATATCTACACTACTTTGTGGTGCAAAATTATAAGCTTCAGAATAAGTTGCGGGCGCATGATATAATTTTTCTACCAGCATTAAATAACCATAAAGCACATCACAAACAAATTGCCACGGGCGCACATGGTTAGGGTTTCTAATAATCAATTCTTTATTTTTTACAAGTGCGGTTACAATATCGGGGATAATACGATTTTTGCCAAAATCCCCTCCACCAATCACATTGCCTGCACGTGCCGTGGCAACGCCTATTCCTGCATTGCAGAAAAATGATTGATAATAAGATTGCGTTAATAATTCTACCATCGCTTTGCTGGTTGAATAAGGGTCATGCCCGCCTAAGCGAGCATCTTCATGATAGGGGGTAGATGCACCAATATCTTGATAGCATTTATCGGTTGTTACCACCAAAATAGCTTTCACATTTTTCATGCGTCGCGCAATTTCTAGTAAATTCGCTGTACCCATCACATTAGTGCCATAATTATAGATAGGGTCGTTATAAGATTCCAGCACAAATGGTTGCGCCGCTAAATGTATGATAATATCTGGTTGGCTTTCTTCAACTGCATCTTGTAAACGCTCATAATCGCGAATGTCGTTCAGATATTCTTTGGTAAATTTATCGGATACAGAAATAATATTGTAAAGACTGCTATCATCGCCATCTGGTGGGGTAAGTGCGTAACCATATAAATCTGCTCCCCATTCCTTCAAAATAAGACTAAGCCAACTGCCCTTAAAGCCAGTATGCCCTGTGATAAAGATTTTTTTATTTCTATAGAAATTGCAATCTAACATCTATCTAAATTACCATTTTTTCCAAGCTGCTTGATTATTGTTCCATAAATCTTCCATGTGATTTCTATCCTTCAGCGTATCCATCGGGTGCCAAAACCCCTGATGATGATAAGCCTGCAACTGCCCATCTTCCGCAAGCTTTGATAAGGGTTCTTGTTCCCAAATCACGTCATCTCTGTCGCTTGGAATATAATCAGTAATTTTCGGCGATAATACAAAAAAACCACCATTAATATAACCACCATCACCCAACGGTTTTTCTTCAAAGTTAGTTACCTTCGTATCTTCAATCTTCAACGCGCCGAACCTACCCGCAGGACGTACCGCAAGAATTGTCGCCAGCTTCTTATGATTTTTATGAAACTTAATTGTCTCTGCAATATTAACATCGCACAAACCATCACCATAGGTTAGGCAAAAGCATTCTTCATCTTTTATATGTTCTTCTACTTTTTTAATACGAGACGCTGTCATGGTGTTAAGCCCCGTATCAACCAGAGTCACGCGCCAATCTTCACCATAAGAGCGGATAAATTCTTTTTCCATCGTTGTTAAATTGATGGTAAAATCTGCGGTATAAGTATGATAATTAAGGAAAAAGTTTTTAATCATATGTCCTTTATAGCCTAAACAAATGATAAAATCTCGAATGTCATAATGGTCATATATTTTCATGATATGCCATAAGATTGGAAAATTACCAATCTCAACCAGTGGTTTAGGCTGTTTATGCGTTTCCTCCGCAATTCTTGTACCAAGCCCTCCCGCTAATATAATTACTTTCATTATATATTTTTACTTTTATTAAATATCTTTTAGGTTATTGTTCAGCATCGTGTGAGAATGCCACTTTAGTGATTTTATATTTTTTGTCAATATATTAAATTAAAAAATATTCAAGATGGCGCGCCTTTATTATTAAGCAAACGCGCACCCAAAACATTCCCTATTATTTAGGGCTTCATCTAAAACTATTCTTTAGGTAAATTTAGTAGAATAAGAATTAGTAGAAAACATATTGTAATAATGTTATTATGTGCGCCTTACAACATTATTATTCAATAAAATAGCATGACAGAAAAACCGACACAACCTATTCGACAACTTATTCGCGATCCGCTTCATAATATCATTACATTTAATGTTAAAGATAATGTTGAAGATAATCTAGAGAGAAATCTATGGAAAATATTGCAAACAGAACCCATGCAACGCTTACGACGCATCCGTCAATTAGGTTTTGCAGAATATGTTTATCCGGGAGCCACCCATAGTCGTTTTGCCCATAGTGTGGGCGTCATGCATATTGCGCGCAGAATGATAACATTGATATCATCAAAAAACACAAATATACCTTCAACAATAAGGGAAGAAAAAGAAAAAGAAGTCGCGATATGCGCTGCTTTACTTCATGATATTGGTCATGGTCCATTCAGCCATGCCTTTGAAGAAGCGTTAAAAGAAAATGGCAAAAAAACTTTTGATCATGAAGAAATGACTAAGAAAATTCTACTTGATAAAAAACAATCTCTTAACAAAAAACTCTGCAACTTTATCGGTCAAAGTGCTGATACAGAAATCAGTGAAATTTTAAAAAATTATGATAGCACCTATAGTTCATTTATCAACAGTCAATTTGATGCTGATAGGTTGGATTACATGCAACGTGATGCCCTGATGACTGGTACAAAGCATGGTGCTATTGATTTTGAATGGCTTATCAATAATCTTGAGATTGGTGAATTAAATGTTCCCATTGATGAAGGGGAATCATCCCATAAAAATGAAACAAAGCATAATGTATTAATGCTCAATAAAAAAGGCGTTCATGCCGCTGAAACTTATTTATTAGGATTGTTACAACTTTACCAAACGGTTTATTTCCATAAAACAGTGCGTGGTGCAGAAACATTATTTACAAAATTGTTAAAAGAAATCATTACGATTATCAAAGAAAATCCAAACGAAAACACGAATTATCGAAAAACAAATCGGTTTACCAAAATCGCACCCTTTGATTAAATTTCTTCAAAATAAGGATAGCGTAGAAAATTTTATGCTATTGGATGATACATCTATTTTGGGTGCGTTACCAATGATGAAAGAGGCAGAAAACATAATAATAAAAGAAATGAGTGAACGCTTATTACACCGAAAATTACTCAAATGTATTGATTTGCATATTGATGAACATCTTGAAAAAAAAGGAAATGAAAGCACCGAATTAAAAACTATCAATAACAAAATTGAAAAATATATAACAGATAAACAACAATCTCACTTATTGTTCGATAGTGGCTCTCGTCCCTTATATAAGAAAGATAAGGAAGATGGAGAAAGTTTGCGCAATCGTATTTATCATCAAGACAGAGATGGTAAAGTCCCAAAAAAAATAGAAGAATCTTCTAAAATTGTTAAAGCCATTAAGCCTTTTACATTTGCACGTATTTATTATGATAAAGATACTCAAGGAGCTAAAGAAGCTGCCGAAAATATTCGTGACAATTTAGCTAAAATCATAAAACCATAGAATAAGTTATTTTTGCTCTTGTTTTTATAAAATAAACTATATTATAAATAAGTATAATCATTATTTGCTTTATTAAATCTGGTAATTAAGGAGTAACATAATGACAGCAACTGGTATTGTTAATGCTTGCGGTGGTGAAATAGTTGGCCGTGTTCGTTTGCAGAAATTAGCTTATTTAGCCGAAAGAATTGGCTGTAAATTTGGCTTTGAGTTTCAATATTACCATTATGGTCCCTTTAGCGAAGATTTAGTAAACGATATTAATAATGCCATCGTTGAAAAAGAAATTACAGAAGAAATTAAAGAAACGGTAAATGGCTCTAGAAAATATTCCATTTTCAAATTACCTACCCCTTCAAACAATAAAGATAGTGATAATCATCGTACAAAATTCTTGAAAAAAGCTAAAAATATAGAAACACTTTATCTTGAATTACTCGCAACAGCGTTATTTTTACATGAAGAAGATGCTACTATCGATTCTTGGAAAAAGTTACAAACATTAAAACCTAACAAGGCGCAGAATAAGTTTCTTAAAAAATCTTACAAAAAATATTGCGAATTACAAAAGCTTTCAGAAGAACTAGCCGGTATTGAAACGCTGCCTAAATTACCAACAAAGCTTCAGCTTAGTTCTTAACATTACCTATTCTTTCGGTAAATTCGCTTCAAATTCGCGCAGACGCTTAAAGATACTTCTAAGTTCAACGATGATTATCCAATTATTCAATATCACCGCAAAGCTATCATAAACCTTATCTAAGGCATTGTTCACCTGAATCAGCACCCCAAGCGTGATGGCGCCCGCAAATAAACCCGGTGCAATCAAAATCAGTGGCAAGATAGTTACCGCTTGACTGAAAAAGATGAACCATAAATCGTAATAAGCATAATGCAAAAATAATTGCTGATAGTTGAAGCGAATGCCCAAAAATAAATCAAATAATTTAGGCTGATTGGCATAATCTTTTTTGTTATCCTCGCCATAAACTAGCTCTTTCCGATAAGCCGCTTCTACTTTTTGATTGTTATATTCAAGCCCCGGTAATTTCCAACTGACCACCCATGAAATTGCCAAACCACCTAAAGAAATAAATAGTGCCACAAATACCAATGAACCGGGAAACACCCCTACAATCGGCAAGCTAACTTCCGTGCTCAAGCCCCATAAAATGGGAATAAAGGCAACCAACGTAAATAAGGCGCGTATGATATCTAGGAATAATTTTTCTACAATCCTTGCAAAGCGCGAGGTATCTTCTTGAATCCTTTGTGATGCGCCTTCAATTTCCTTATCAACCTTGCGCCATAACGGGATATAGGCGTAATTCACCGCCTGCCGCCACCGTAATGTATAAAGGCGATTGAACCAATTTGCACCTGTGCTAATTAAAATTAGCGGAAACACAACATAAGAAAAAAGCTTAATCTGATACCAAAAATCCTGCATAGAATGATTTTCAGGTTTCTGCAAAATATCGTAAAAATCGCGATACCATTCGTTCAAAAATACTGAAATCCGTACACTTAATGCCAAAAATGCTATCAGCACTAACAAGCCACCCCACGCCCAAAGTCGCCATTCTTTAGATTTGTAATAAGATGTAAAAATAATCATCGGCTATCCTTCATGCAATAATCTGTTAGAAAACAGTGTAACATATTATTACATTTTATCTATCATTCTTTTTTGAAATTTTGAAGTGAGGGGTTGGGGTGAGATCTTACAAAAAACATTCTCGATGCTAGTGCTTGGCACGGCGGGGGTTGTTAAGTTACCCACTATCGATAAAGTTAGCACGGGGTTGCTGAAAACGTCATCGATGATTATTGAGAATAATAGCGGGGGTTGCGGGGGCATTGCGAGTTGATGGCGTCAGCCTTATCAACGAAGCATATGTCGACCCCCGCATTAATAATGATGTCGCACCCCCCTTTATAAATAACGTATCGCAACAATACGGAATTTTATGTGAGTCACAGCGAGGGGGGTTAAGGCAATCGAGATTTTGATATGTGGCACAGCGGGGGGTTGTTAAGGGGGGTTAATCGCAAGGCAAGTGGCTTGTCCTACTTGCCGAGAAGCGATACCGCACCCCCTTAAATAATAATGCTTTCGCAACTTTATGAGATGCTCATGCGTGGCACTGGCAAACGGTTGGGGCAAGCACAAATCGCGAGGGCATGATTACTAAAAAGAGACTTCGGAAAGTTTGGTAACAACAGCATAATCAACACCCAATGCTTTAAAATGTTTCTTACCGCATAAGATTTTATGATTTTCAGTAACACGTAATTTGCTTGAATCTTTGCTTGACTTTGTTTCTCTGACAAAATAAAGCTTACCATCTTTTTCCGCAACAAAAGCCCAATCAGGATTATAAAATCCGATGGGTGTATCAATTTTAAACCATGCGGGCAGTTTCATGAAAAACTTTACCGCTTCATTATTGTCTAAATCTTCGGCAAATTGCTTTTCTACCGAACCCGTATATTCAATATAATCATATAGGGTTTTATTTTCATTCTGCACTGCGTATAAATTATTGATATAGCGCGTTATTTCACCAGAGGCTTCTTCTTCAATCTGTTGCATTTCCCAATATTTACCTTCAAGCTTTTCATATCGGATGCCATTTATCATTAGTTCATGTAATGCGTTTAATATTTCGCGCGCTACCATTGCCATAAAAATTTGCGGGTTGGTATGAAAATCTTGCAACCTGCCCGAATTTTGTAAAATCTGTAATAAGGTATGACGTGTTAATTCTGTTTTTTCTTGTAGATACGCTAGCAAATCTGGCACATAACGCGGTTTATCCATAGAGTAGCTTTTACTACCTTGCCCTTCTGCTTGCACTCCTGCATCTCTAATATTTAAATTAGCCCGCTGTTCATGGATTTTAGCAGGTGTAATATTATCCGTGTCTTTAATGCGCTTGGCAGCTTTTGTTATTAATTTATCACTATCATACGCCACCCGATAACGCGTATAGGGTTTTATGCGTTCCCATAATTGCTGAAAATCTTCACTTAGATAAACTTGCTTTTTAAATTTGACTTCCTTACGACTTTCAGATTTTTTAACCCTGTTTTTGAAAATAAGGCTTTTCATTTTATCAGTAATTTCTAATGCAATATCTTGATATTCATCACCAATATTCAATTCAAAATGTTTGTCATCAGGGTTAAATTTATTTAAAATATCACCATTGCTATCTATATAGCCTTTTTGGTAAAGCTTTTGAAAAATCTTTTTAGATTCATCTTGCCCAATATTTTTTTCTTGCCTTTCATCAATACGAATGATTTTTGCAAAATCAATTTCCTTTACGCGTCCGAATTTGATATTACAATCATCTTCGAATTCTTTCTGTAGTTTTTCAGCGAACTCCTCATAAGATTCATTGGCAATCACAGTTAATCGATTAATATTTTCATCATGGATTCTATCGCCTTTGTTATTGACCGATAACCGCAAGCCTCGCCCAATTTCTTGACGTTTTTTATCGACCGAACGGGTTTGATTTAAAGTGCATATTTGAAAAACATTCGGATTATCCCAGCCTTCACGCAAGGCACTATGCGAGAAAATAAATTGCAAATCTTCATCTACACTTAGCAACCGTTCTTTATCACGCATAATTAATTGATATGCACCAATATCATCTTTGGTATCCCCTTTACTATCCTTTAGCACGCCCCTATTGTCTTTTGCAAAATAGCCATTATGTAATTTTGCAATATTATTGGTAACAAATTCTTTATAGGCTCTTTGCTGTGTTAGTTCCGCATAAATTTCTTCAAACCATTTTCCTATTTTGCCCAATGAAGCACCACCGCCCTCATGATGAATTCGATAATTAGCAACCCTATCAATAAAAAACAGTGACAGCACTTTTATCTTTTTGCGTTTTAATTGCTTTTGTTTTATTAAATGCTGTTCTATGGTGGTGCGAATTTGCGCTTTCATAATTTCATCATTGAAACCGCCCAATGCTTCACCCACATGTAATTTTTTACCATTGCCAAAAATGATAAATTCTTCTCTGCAATCAATTCCAGTTATAACATAGCCTTGCCTATATAACCCACGCCTGCCTGATTTACTAAATAAATCATCGCCATCTTTAACCCATAATTTTTTAGCTTGCACTTCACCATTTTTTTCATAATGAATTTCCACCTGAGCCCGAATAGTGTTTATATTATCAGTTTTTATTAATTTCACATAAGCATCATTCACGGCATTGTCTGCGATTACTGAAGCCACTTCAATTTTTTTTACCAAGCCTAAATCATAGGCTTGTATCGGGTTTAATTGATAAACCAAATGGTGCCTATCGCGATGCGTTGCCGAATAGCGTAAAGTAACAGCGGGGTTTAGGCGGGCAATGGCTTGTTTGGCTTTGTCGGTATTATCTACCGATTGCGGTTCGTCAATAATGACAATTGGTTTTGCGCCCTGAATAAATTCAATTGGTTTGCGTCCGTCCATTCTATCATATTCCTGATGAATGATATTATCAATTTCGCGTTGGAATGATTGAATGTTGATAATCATAATCTCGATATGATTGCTGGTGGCAAATTGCCGCACCGCGTTTAATTTTTTGGAATCATAGACAAAATAATTAAATTCTTTATTCTTGTAGAGTGTCTTAAAATGCTGATGCATCATCTCGATACTTTTTAACACGCCCTCACGCACAGCAATCGATGGCACTACAATGACAAACTTCCTAAGATTATAATAGAATGAAAGTTCAAAAATCGTGCGTAAATAGACATAGGTTTTGCCTGTGCCTGTTTCCATTTCAATAGAAAAATCTTTGCTATTTAGTTGTGTCGATTTTTCAATATCGTTGTTTTCTTGTGTTTTTTGTAGATTTTCTAGTATCTGTTCATCGGTAAGGGTGATATTATTATCGAACCCTGTGGTTGCCATCAATTCACCCTGCGCGTTGGTATTGGTATTTTCAATCATATAATGCGATGGGGCAATCATCTGCCCCGCAAAAATATCCACCACCGCCCCTATGGCTGTTTGCTGATAATCTAAATTGGCATCAAATTTAAGTTTCATTTATTATCTGCTTTTTTATCATCATCCATAATATCATCGGGCAATTGTTGAAGCATGTATAAATAGAAACAAAACATGATGAATGGGATTAACCTTCCACTTAATTTTGAAATATCCATAACAATTAAAAAGGCAAATTGAGCAATAAACAATAAAATCATGATGCGTAATTTATTTGTTAGTTGAGAATAGGCTTTTTTATTGCTTGCAAAAACGGCACATACCACGCCTGCATAGATTGCTAAAATAATTCCCATCATGCTTAGCATATCATTTTTGATAAAATTTTCTAAAAAATCATTACCGACATATTCATCAAAAACAATAACAGCCCATGTAGCAATACTCAGTAAAATTGTAAATAGACAGGTTTTTTGTTTAATGGAAAGTTTGTTGATAAATTTAAACATTTCCTATACCGTTCTAAAGATTATTTCTTGTTCTATTTGCCGTGCGCGTGATTTAAAGGTTTGCACCGCATTGGTTTTTAATTGGTCGTTATTGTTAAACCCTTCATCTAAGCAAATCACTTGATTGGGGTTTTGCTGTGCGATTTCATCAAATAATGTGGCAGTTAAATCCTTATCCAAACAAATGAATGTTTTTATCTCGTCAGCTTCAAAGGCAAATATTTCCTTATCTGCAAGGGTTAATGTTTCAATTGGGGTGGTGAGTTCATAACCTGCATTTAATAGCAATTCATATAAAATATCTTCAGGGGTGCTATTCTCATTAATATGATTGATATGCATTTCTAACTGTTTGGCAATCTCATCATCGGGGTTTTGCATATTTTCCGTATCACCTTGCCAGATACGAAAATTAGAGGGGGTTAGCTTGAATGATTTAAACCCAATATCTAGCGTGCCATTATTGTTTAAATCCAATTTACCATTATTATCAGCGATAATCTTTTTACCTGCACGCCTGATGCGTTCGCGTGCTATTTCAGCGATATTTTTATACCCTGCCTTAAAGGCTTCTGTTTTTTCATCGCAGGGTTCGGGCAGTTGCACCAAAATATATTTACGCGTTCCGCCATCTTCGGCATTTAACTGCATCACCGCATCGGCTGTGGTCGCAGAACCTGCAAAAAAGTCTAATATAATGTCGTTGTTTAAGCAGGTATGAAATATTAATCTTCTAATTAGTTCAACAGGTTTGACTGTTTCAAAACTATGTTTTGGTAGTAAAAATGATAATTCTTTTTTAGCACTTTCTGCAGTACCAATATCTTTTGAAAAAAAACCCCAAAAGGGTTCTGTAATATTCGTGCGTTCATCTGTAGGACGCATTTTAATGTATGGCTTGTTATTTTCGATAACAATATCGCCACGTTTATCAAAAGTATCTACTTTTTCCTTTCCTATTTGCCATTGTTTTCCTTCGGGTGGTGATATGCCTTTAATATTAAAAATCATACTTTCTCTACCACGAATACCTGTAGCTGACATTGGCTCTAATAAAAAATATCTAAATATGCCTTTTTCATCTTTTTCTGAATATTCTTTTTGCCCTCTTGAAATGAGATTAAAATCAATTTTGTTAAATTTAAAATAGGCTAGTAACATTTCTGTTTTGGGTTGTAATTTACGGTAGGCTTCGTCTGTGTTTTGTGACTTTGTTTTTGATTCCCATGTAATATTACCAATAAAATTCTCTTCACCAAAAATATGGTCACACAGAGCTTTGAGGTTTGCCTGTTCATTATCATCAATACTAATAAAAATCACGCCATCATCACGCAAGAGATTGCGCGCAAGGTAAAGGCGGGGATACATCATATTCAGCCAGTTGGAATGGAAACGCCCTTCCCGTTCGGTATTGGTAGAAAATTTGCGCCCCTTATCATCAATCTGCCCGCTATATTCAAGATAGGTTTCTAAGGTTTCGCTATATTTATCGGGATAGATAAATTCTTTACCCGTATTATAGGGCGGGTCAATATAAATCATCTTCACCTTGTTAAAGTAAGATTTTTGCAATAATTTTAGCACCTCTAAATTATCACCTTCAATGAACAGATTTTCAGTTTCATCAAAATTCACGCTATCATCACGAACAGGCTTTAAAGTGGCAATCGATGATTGTTGAATAATCTTTAAACAATCCGCCTTGCCTGCCCAATGTAACCCAAACCGTTCATTGCCAACATCAATATCATCACCCAAAACACGCTTTAATTGATTGAAATCAATCTTATCTTCATGAAATATTTCAGGGAATATTTGCTTTAATTGAGCGCGCTTTTCTTCGGATATATCCATCGATTGCAAATCGACTTTTTCTGGACTTGTTTGATTATGATTGTCATTAAATTCTGACATTCCATTCCCCATTATTACTGGTTGCAATAAGCTACCATAACAAGAACTGCATCAAAAATCATCTTTTAATTTATTATTTATAGAAATACGATGGTGGAGCCAGACGGAATTGAACCGACGACCTCCTGCTTGCAAAGCAGGCGCTCTACCAATTGAGCTATGGCCCCATATTACATCAAAGTTGCGGTGCTAATGTAATGCTCTTTCACGATAAATGCAAGAAATTTTATTCAATGAAATGACTTGGAATGATTTTTGCATAAATAAATATCATTCATGTAAGGCGAAAAAATAACTGCCAATATGAACCATATAAAAAAACATTTTCGGAGGAAAATATGCAGGATCACCACATCCAAAAAGCAGAAGACTTTTTTAATCAGGGTATCGCCAAACAACGTGATGGCAAATACGATGAATCTATTCTCTTTTTTAGCCAAGCATTAGATATGCGCGCACATAATGGCAGTGATAGTGCTGACCTTTATTTTTGCCGTGGGGTTGGTTATTCTGAATTACATCAATATGAAAAAGCATTGGCTGATTTTGATGCCGCCATCGAACTCAATGATATTCATTTTCGTGCCTATGGTTGGCGTGGCATTGCATGGTATAATTTGAATAATTATATCTGTGCGTTAGAAGATTTTGATGCGTCATTGACATTAAAGTCTGATTTCATAGATATTTACCAATATCGTGGCATGAGCAAAACATTCTTAGGCGATGATGAAGGTGCTGTAAGCGATTGGGATTATATCATTCAACGGCAACCCAATAATGCCGAAGCTTATTATAGGCGCGGATTAGCCAAAGCCATATTAGGGCAACATTATCAAGCCTTGCGCGACCTTTATACTGCGAAACGTCATGGTAGCCCATCAAGCTCGTTGTTAATTAAACAGATTGAATTTACAACTGATAATATTTACCGCATTATCGGCGCGGCGGCGTAGTTATAAGCATAATTATAAAATATTTTTTGCTTTGGCTTCTTCGGACGTGAAAGCTTTAATAGAAAGTGCATGCAATAAGGTGGTATCAAAAATATCACCCAATGCTTCAAAAATAGCTCTTTGCCTCTGAACTCGAGACATATCCGTAAATTTTTCACTGGCAATGGTCAGAATAAAATGAGTCTGCCCATGCTGTTTTGCATCATGATTATGCCCTGCATGTAAATGAGACTGATTTTCTAATGCAAGATGTGTTGGTGCAAAAGCTGTTTCTAAACGCGATTGCATCAATTCAACAACTTGCCCTTGATTTTTGGGATTATTATTGGGTTTGCTATTTGTTTGTTCGCTCATTTCATTCCAATCAAATTGATAGAAAATAAATATCACCATCTCATCTTTAAAAAATAAGATGGTGATAAGCCCAGTTTAAATCTCCATCCAACTGGGGTTGCACATTATTATATGTGCTTTTTCTAATCTATCATGCGCTACCGCAAAAATCTATAGCAACCCTTATTAAGCCACAGGTGTGCCTAAACGCACTGATTCATGTTTTATTAATTCGTGCGACCGTTTCAACGCACGATATAATTGCCCCATTGCAAGCATACCACGAATTTCTTCAATCAAAGGGGCGGCACTTGAGGCGGCTTGTAAATAAGAATCCAGATATTTATTACACAGATTCATATAATCTGCACGCATATCTTCAAACATATAGGCGCATTGTAGGGAATAATAAACCAGCCGTGCGGGGGTTTTTGCATCTTCTTCCTGCATAATTTCTTTGCGTCGTAAAATATCGGCACGGTTATGCACCACTAAAATTGTGGCATCACCGCCATTCTCAAGAACAGCACCATTGATAATTAATTTATCATTTGCGGGTAATTTTATACGTAACGGCATTTTGAAAACCTTTCATAATTTGCTTCTGCTACAAAGAGTTCGACCTTAAAAAAGCCCTCTTATTCGTTTCATTTTGGGTATCATTGATAAACTTAAAAAGATAAAATAGGCATCATGCCCCAAACTGGACATAATCACTCTATCAAACTATTTTAAAAATTTCAACTGACATCGCGTTAGTGTTAACCTTATTCTATGCTTCTGCATTAAGGATTTTGTTGCATTTCTTGCAACAATCATTATTCTACCAAATATAGGCTGGTAAGTAAAGCATTAAAATAATATTATTGAAGAAATTATCATCATGGCAAAAAATTCATCATCTCATTCGCAGAAATTATGGCTTTACGGACACCATGCCGTACTGGCAGCTTTGGCAAATAAGTCTCGTAAAAAATATCAATTGTGCCATTGTAACCGGCTTGATGATAGTATTCGCGCGCTTATCGCTGATAGCGGTACGCATATCCCTACTTACGAAGTTGCCCCCAAACAGATGAATCAGATGTTAAAAATAGAGCATGGGCAAAAAATTATTCATCAAAATATTGCGCTTGAGGTAGACCGCATCAAAATCTGGCAGAGTGATGAATTTATCAAGCCTGATATTCCGTATCGGCTGTTAATGTTAGATAGGCTTGAGGATGTGCAAAATATTGGTGCCATTTTACGCAGTGCCTATTTGCTAGGGGTTGATGGCGTGTTGGCAGAACAATGGCAAGAAAGCGCGCATATGGCACGGGCATCAGCAGGTGCATTAGAATTAATGCCTTTGGTTGCGTGCGGTAATATTCCCCAAATCATTGATAAATTAAAGAAGCAAGATTTTTGGGTGGCAGGGCTTGATATGGCAGGCAGTGATGTTAGCGATTTCACCCCAGCCGAACGGCAATTATTGATTATGGGGGCAGAAGGCAAAGGGTTGCATCAGCTTGTTAAGAAAAAATGTGATTTTCTCTGTAAAATTCCTATCGCTGAACCGCACCCACATAATGATTACGCGCCAGAAAGCTTAAATGTTTCCGTCAGTGCCGCTATTGTACTTTATGCCCTGCAAAAGAAATAATATCAAGATAGTAGCAAAAAAAACTTGTCAAATAGCATACAAGGTTTTATAGATAGGGCTTGCATTATTTCATGCAATAAAATGGTGCGCCCAGGTAGCTCAGCTGGTAGAGCAGTGGACTGAAAATCCTCGTGTCGGTGGTTCAAGCCCGCCCCTGGGCACCATATGTGAAATCACCAAGCCTTTTATCATTCACGTGAAAACATAAGCTATACCGCTGTTAAGAGACACATGAATTGATAACTCGGAAGTGATGTGCGACTAGATGCGATGTGGTGCGATATGGTGCGATGGGGATTGCTATGAATAAGCGATTGAATATTGATTTAATGCCCGTTTAAGCCTTGTTTAAGGGGCTTTAAGACTGCTACTGGATTTATGCCCGCATTCTACAATCAGCACACAAACGGCACAAAAACGCCCGAAACAGAAGTCGGAACTCGCCAGATGAAATGATATAACTCGGAAATGGCTATCTAATAAAATCAAACGTTTAACTTTTGGAAGTCGGAAGAGAATTTATTTGACTCTGGTTAAATATTTTTATAAACATATGCTCATGGTAGAAAATATGGCACAACAATTCGGCGGTGAGCATACAGAGTTAAAACTCAATATCCTTGATGCTTATGTTGCATCTTATTTGCAGGTGATGAAAAATCAAACATGGGCAGATTTGTTTTATGTAGATGCATTTGCGGGGTCTGGCAACCGCAAGGATAGAGATAATGGGATACAAGATGGTTCGCCAATAAGAATCCTGCAACAACAATTAGACTTTAAGCATTATTATTTCAACGATCTAAACTCAAACTATACACAGATGCTTGAAGAGAAAGTGAAAACCTCATTCTCCAAAAAAGCTAGCAGAGTATCTATTGAATGCAAGGACGCCAATTGCTTTATCATTGATTTTATCAATAATATATTTAAGCAAACATATAGTAATCGTGCTGTTGTCTTTTTAGATCCTTATGGGATGCAAGTAAGGTGGGAAACGATTCAAACCATTGTTGCTACGCGTGGGATAGATATGTTTTGCTTGGTTCCGATACAGGGACTTAAGCGACAAGCAACCAATAGATTAGAAGCTGTACAATCTCATAATATTGATAAAATGACTGCTTTTTTAGGCACGGCTGAATGGTTAGATAAGTTTTATGAGGAAAACCCGCAAAGCAACCTGTTTGGTGATGATGATAGCATTAGAAAAAAGGGTGGTGCGCTAGAAAGCTTTATAAAAAACCGCTTTGATATAGCAGGCTTTAGCTGGGTTGCAAATCCCATAGAGCTCAAAGGAAAACAGGGATATCATGAATTTTCATTATTCTTTGCGATGACCAACCCATCGAATAAGGCTATTAACCTTGCAAAGAGACTACATCGTGGCGTTGTGAAGAGCTTGACTTCATCGTAGGATACTCATTCCATACTTTACCGCGCCATTCACGACCTGTTTTTTTCTTATTAACACCGCCCCATTGTTTAAAGAAAAAAGCTGTGCCGTATTTACGGCATTCATGCTCAATCTCATCAACCCACTCTTCTTGCATCGCGCGTGCGCCGGGTCCGCTTTCACCGCCCACAATCGCCCAATCAATATTTTTGAGGTTAGCCTCAGACACGCTATCTAGTAATGGTTCAAAAGATACAAAACGAATGGTCGCAGGCAATGTTCTTAAAACATCCAACCTATCAATATATTCATTACTTTCTACGCTTACACCCAACCAAATATGAGCGGGTAATTGAAATTTATATTGCTTAAAGAATTCATAGGCGCGCTCTGGGCGTTTGGTTAGGATTTGAAACTCATGCCAATCAGCTTGTAGCATCGTATCAAAAGCTTTTTTAATAAAATCAAAAGGCACTTCTTCATAAAACATATCTGACATTGAATTAACAAATATTTTAGTAGGTTTGCGCCATTTTAACGGCGCATCAAGCAAATCTTCACTGAAGCCTATTTTCCCCGTCCAGTTTGCCTTGCCGTTGCGCTTAACAGTTCCTTTATATAAAGGGTGTTGCATTGCTTGCAAACGTTCGGCCATTCGAATAGCATAACAATTCTTGCAACCGGGTGAAACCTTGAAACAACCTTTAACAGGGTTCCATGTTTTATCTGTCCATTCAATTTCTGACATATTCATATCTCCATAAATTCTATTAATAAATACAGCAAATATTATGCCTATCTATTGCCATGAAACGTATTCCCCCAGCCTATTAGTTGTAAAAAATGTGCAACAGGAAAGCCCTGCCCGTTATACCATTCAAAGGCTTGGTCAAAATCTTCAAAGCCGCATTGATTGACCCATTCGGCATCATCAACCCATAAATCATCATTTGGTGCATTGTGGTGAATCAACATGTCACCGTTTCTGCTGAAATATACTTTTCGCACGCTTATAATTTTAGCAGTTCCAAAGCGTGCGTTCGCGCGGTAACCGTTCTGAAAGTAAAGCGTGCCGCCAATTTCAAATTTTTGCTTGTTAAACCCGCGTAAGGTCATGGTTTTTTGCTTATCGAGAATTAAAGGCACAAATACCTTTTTGAATTGAATATTAGGCATTAACCTTATCCATTCCTTTATCCGTTATTTTTATGCAAAGAACCGACCGGTCATAATGGCAAGTAACTAAGCCTCTGTTTCTGAGATAATCTAAATCGTTCAAGAAACAATCATGACTGCAAACATGCCCTAATGAATGTAATGCTGTTTCCAGAATAGCGTCTTCAATAACGCCTTTTGGTGCTTTTAATAATAGTTTCAATATTGAAAAATGCCTATCAGCATCAAGGAAATTAATCATTAAACTCCCTTTCAATTGCTTCGGTTAAATATTGCTTATTTTCATTGATTTTTGCGGTGTCCCATTCTCGCCTAAACCACCACCACCGTCGCCGTTTTACCCGCGTTTTTTTACCATCTTTCAGCCACTCCTTAACCGCGCGCATCAAAAAATAATTTTGCCGCCATTTGGTAAGCTCTGCACTATTGAAAGTTTTATTTTTTTTATAAGGCATATTTCACCTTCCAGCCTTCGGAGAAAACTGCACATAATGCACACCTCCCGCGCTTTTATGGGTAACATGAAACCCATTTACCTGCCCATATACTGCAAAAATCGATGCCACTTTGTCAGTTTCAAATGCAACTTCATGCCCTTTGCGCAAGCGTGTTAGTAACTTTTGGTTCAATTTATAATTCATGCCTTATCCATTCGCCCAACTTTCGAATGATGCTATCTTGCACATTCGGGTATAATTGTTCAATCGGGCGCATATATTTATTGCACCGCATCCACAGTCGCAGTTCTGCCTCGCTAACGGCAGGCACGCGCCCAAGCGCGTATAATTTACGCCATTGCGCCTCAATCACCGCCTTACGCGGGTTAGCCTGATGCTTGCCCCATTCTACTCCTGCCCGTTCTAGCCAACCCTTAAGCCCCTCAATCACCTTGTAGGCAATTTGTGGGTTCATCCAATTTTCATGGTCAATCTTTAATTGCCGCTTTATAAATGCCCGCAAGGCTGTTTCGGAATCATCATCTATCAGCCCTAAATGATACCCTGAAAGCCATAACGCTTTTACTTTACCTTTCACTTCATAATTGGGTGGCTGGGTGGCTTGCATCATAGTATTAAATTGCACCAACACATATTTTAATTGTTTATTGGTCATTCCCGCTGATGAATTAAGCCCTGTCCATTGCTTCAAATGCGCTCGATAATCACCATCATCAAGCCCCAATTCTTTCTTTTTGATATGAATGCTTGCCAGTAATTTATGCCGTTCTGATTTAATGGCTGATTTTTGCATTATCTTTTCTTTCTTTATCCCATGCCCGCGCGCTATTATAATCAGCCTTATCAGCCATCACTGCCGCTAAATCAATCTTATGCTCATGCGCCATATGCATCATCAGCATCATCATATCGGCCATTTCCACCCATATCCCATGATAGCTCGGCACATGTTTATCTTGATGGATATTCCTTGCCCATGCCTCCCATAATTCTTCTGCTTCGCTCATAATGTGTAAAATCATGCCAGCATCATGTTTGGGGTTGGCAGTTGCACCGCCCCAATTTTCAGCAACCGCGCGTTTGGCAGCAGTGACCCAATCATTATTGTCATCATTTTTTTGCAAATACGCGTTAAATCTACCGATAGCAATCGGCATATTTGGCGAGCAATATCATTGGTAGTTATTCCCTGTAAATCTTTTTCACTTATTGGAATAATATTTTTTATTAAATTTGTCATTTATCTTTTCTCCTGTAATTCAATTCGTAAACTGGTTAATTCTCTTGCGATTAATTGCATTTGCTGATAATCGCTCCATTCATTTTCATCTAATAAATCGCGCCATCTCTCTTGTTCAATGATGCGATTTATTGCGCTTTGATAGATTGATAATGGTGTGTTCATTTTCTTGTGCCTGTTGTTTAACTTCTTCTAAGAAATTATTAATTTCGGTAACATTATCCAATGTTAAAACAAATTTTTGCCTAACATTTAAATCCAAACATTGCATCACGCGGTCAATCTTTTGGCTCACCCGATATTCATGATTATTATTCATGGTGCGCCCTCGCGGTTAGGGCAGGTGGGGCAGGTCGCTTTTAAGCGCGTCACAATGCTTGATGCACCGGTTACCGCTTTTTGTTGATAGCGCACACATTGCCCACCAGTGATTAAACCCATTAACGGGCAAGCAACATCAGCGCGCATAAAAGCATTCTTAAACCGCATTTCAACGCGGGTTAAATCGCCCTTATATTTATTTTTAAGCACAGCAGAAACAACTGCCGCGCTGTAGCTTAATTCTTTGGCAACAGCATTTTGCGATGTTTCATCACATTTATCCGCTAATAATTCAATCCATGCGGGTAAGGTTTGCCAATGTGATTTTGCAGTGGCAAGTGATTGCCCGGCCTCACGGTTCTTACCCGTGCCTATTTCAAATCCTCTATTCATTATTTAATATCCTATCATTGTTGGGGTTGTATATTTCTTTGCTTTTCAGTATTTGTGGGGCAAGCGGTCCAATGTCATCGCGTAATATCCAACGGTTATTCGCGCCTAATTCAATAATTTTTGCCTTTTTCAAATTTTGTAAAAAGGCTTTAACAGTCGTAACCTTTGCATCACTTGATGCTAATAATTCAGCGCGGGTGAATGATTTTAGCTTGCGGACAGCCACCCATATTTTTTGGTGCTTATCTTGTTTTACCGATTTGCCCGCCCGATTGATTTGTAACGGGGTTATTGACCATTTATCGGTGATGCAATAAATCACCCGCCTTTCTTGACCATAAAACCCAACAGCTTTTACAAACCCCGCGCGGGTATAACGGATAAGATAATCTTTGATGTCAGGCATAGAAGCCGTTCCCTGCTTGTGAACACAGGGCTTGCTAAATAATGCCTTTTTATTAGTGCCGTCATCAGTGAGTTTCATAATCGCCTGATGCACATTGCTACCGCCGATTTTCGCCCTCATTATTACGCCTTTCCAAAATCTTTACGGTTGCGAAAGGTAGGTAACTCAAACCCGATGGGTAACTCCGCCCATACCTCTACCCCTACCTGTTTTATATTTTTGCTACGCGCATAATTTAGCACAGCATTTAGCATGGTAGATGCCCGCCTGACTTCCCCTCGCGCATGGGCATATATTTTACCTTGTAATTCTGGGCTGATATTAATATCAGATGCGTAGATGGGAATAAGTAACTCTAATTCGTGCCGTTCTAATGGTGGCACTTGCCGATACTCCATCACGCGATTGGCAAAATTAGCAAATTGCTGAATATCCTGTGGCAGGGCTTCCTCGCCCATCAGCAAAATTGACACGCCCGTTAAATCGTGAATTTTACGAATATCATCTAACAATAATCTGTTAATGTTTAATAATATATGCGCCTCATCAATGATAATAATGGCTGGGGCATTCACCGAAGATTTGAGATAATTTATTAGCTGATTGGCAAGTTTTGGAATTGTTTTTTCGGGGATAACGCCCATCTCTGTTACCAATGTTTCAAAGAAGCTTTTGCGCGTCCAGAAGCTACATGCTTCAATATGAACCGCATTGAACATATTAATCAACTGAATAGCAGAATGCGTTTTACCCGTTCCTGCATGCCCTGATAATGCCCCGATGCCCGGTAGCATTGGGTTACGATTGATAAGGTTTTCTGCCAGTTCAGATGCTTGATGCACCACTTCCAACATTGCAAAGCTCGGTTTAATGTTATTCAGCGGGGGGTTCTCAAGGGGGGTGGTCGCAAGGCGATGGGCTCCGTCCTCATCGCCGAGAAGCGACGTCGCACCTCCCTTGTTATTAATGTTACTATCTGCCATAATATAATCTCCTATTGGGTTGTTTATTTAATCAATCCTCCCCAATGGCGGTGCCTTTACTGATATTTAGAGCATCGCCATTGGTGGTTTTGGGCGCGGGGGATTGCATAGCCGCTAGGCGATTTCCCCCGCACTCATTAGTTAATAATCTTTCACGTTCCTCGCGTTTTTTGCATTCAGGCGTGGCTTGATACTCCCGAAGCCATTTTATATCTAGGGGGTCTATAGATTGCCCTGCCTCCATCATCTGCCAAAGCCCCTTTGCTTTTTGCCAACGATGCCCGGCTGTTTCTGGTAATTTAACCACCTGTTCATCGTTATTGTTTTCACGGGCTTTTGCCTCATCGCCATTGTTGTTTGTTGCACCCCCCATATTATTTCTATTTAATATATGCAGGTTACTTACATCGCCATGCACTATCCGTGATATATCTGCCCCGCGCATCGGGCGTTTGGCTTTCATAATATCTTGCTTGGCTTGGTCAATCTGCTGTGCCATCTCTTGGGCGAATTGGCTTGCTACCAATTTTCTGCCCTCACCCTTGCGTCTGCTATTTTCAGCGGTGAATAAAAACTTCAACCCATCTTCATGAAAAATATGCACCATGCCTAAATCATCTTCATCAAGGCGCACAAATACTCGCTTGCCAATTAGTGATGCCATTAAGGGGTGGGTGAAATTCGCGTTCTCTAATGCCACACCTTTTTTGCCTATCACGCGGTATGGCTTGCCTGATGCAGGCGGTGCTAGGAATAGGTTCAGCATATCATCAGCGATAAAATCAGCTTGATGGGTAGATAATGCCAGCTGTTCAGCAGGGCTTTTGTTTTGAAGCCCACCATGTTTGCGGTGAAAATGCCTGTTTTCACACCACGCATCACATAATGTTTGTAATGTTTCAGGGGTTAAATCGGCGGCGAATTTTGCCTGCTCTGAAAGCCCACGCCTTTTAGCAAAGCTATTCATGCTTCTTATCTGCTCACGCATACCAACATTATGCCCAATGAAGCCCGGCAGGGTTGGCATCAAATCATGTTGAATGGTGCGGAAATGGCTTTCAACCGAGCCCTTTTCCCAACCTGCATAAGGCTTGGTTGTGTGTTGGCGGATACCGCAGGCTTCAAAGGCGGTGCGGAACCAGTTAGAAGTGAAATCTTTGCCATTATCGGTGCGGATAGTTTCGGGCTTGCCCCATGCAGAATGGGCTTTACGGAATAGCTTCAAGAATTCTGCGGTTGATGGGTTTTTGCAAACATGCACAATCATTCGCCTTGTGTAAATATCGATGATGCTATAAAGGTAATATCGCCCTTTGATGGTTAATATATCCGCAGGGCTGGCATCGGTTTCCCAAAGCTGATTGGGGCGTTTTACCCATTCATAAGCATTGCCATGCGCGGGGCGATATTTGTTTTGATAATCATCAGGGTTGGTGGCGTATAAATAGCCACGCTTATTTTCTTGCAAGCCATGCTTCGCGCCAACGGGCGATACTCCGCTCAGATGGGATATTATTATTGTTATTTGGCACAGCGGGGGGATTGTTAAGGGGGGCAGTCGCAAGGTGATGGGCTTCATCCTCATCGCCGTGAAGCGACACCGCGCCCCCCTTAATACTATAAATCATGCCTTCAAGAACATCTCTTAAATGTCTATTAGTCAAATGCGGGTTGCTGGCAATCAGCCCAATCAATATCTTTTCAATCTCACCATCAGGGGCAATCTTACCACTATCCGCCCGATTGCCCCAATTACCACCTGATAGGCTTTGCAAATCATTATTGCTACGCCATTTTCGCCAGCGCAATAATGTTGGTATGGATGGGTTGGGGGCGCGGGGGGATTGCATAGGTGATAGCCGATTTCCCCCCGCATTAAAGGCAATGCCTGCTAATTCACGGGCATTTAATATTTCTTCTGCCGCCACTTTCCATGCTTGCCCATGTTGTTGGGCATAGTTTTCAATGCAGTTTAGTAAATCAAGCCGTGTTTGTAACAGCTTTTTGTTTGCGATATTGGCGTTTTGTATATTAGTATCAAGGGGGGTGCGACGTGGCTTCTCGGCGATGAGGGTAGAACCCATCGCCTTGTCACAACCCCCCTTGATAATCCCTCCACCGTGTTTCACATTAGCATTAACAAGGGTTAAACGATATTTCATTGGCATTTTATCAATATCAAATTCTTGTCCGCCCCCTTGCCCCATACGCTGGCGGTTAGGAATATTATGTTTCTGTAACCACATCCGCATGCCACGTTCTGTGCTAGGCAAACCATCAATGCTCTTATCAGCAATTTCTTTAGCACTCATAAACATTTTTTACGCTCCGATGGCAAAGCCATCTTTTCGCTAGCAGGGGGTTGCGACCTTGCTAACCGCAAGGAACCCCCTGCACCCCCCGCATTACTTAATTCACTATCATCAAGACCGTTTGCACGTTCTACCACGCGCATTATTTTTTCTAATAATTTATAAGGGTTTGCCCCGCCGGGTTGGATTTTTACTACCGCTATTTCTATAGCAGGAATTTTCTTGCCTGCACCATGAACACGTGCTTTTAAATAGGGTCCTTTATCCCACACCTTACGCATGCCCACCGCCATCTATATTATTAAGAATCCATAAGATAATAAGAAACGTTGCCGCAACGATGAATATGAATTCTAATATGCTCATATGATGAACCCTGAAAGAATGCCGAATAAGAAGCCGATGACAAAAAGATAGGCAAGCAATTTAATATTAAGGGGGGTGCGACGTGGCTTCTCGGCACACAGAGCGGTGTCGTTTGCCTTGCCACGACCCCCCTTAATAATCCCCCCGCTATCTAAATTAATACTGTGCATTGTTTCGTTCATCATTTCCTACCCGGCAAATTTTCATTGATAACGTCATTGAAAAATCTATCTTTAATGATATAAAGAATAAAATCGGTTTTTACTTCTTTGTTAGCCTCATAATATTTGGTTTTAAGTGCTGATAATGCGATTGCATTGGCATCACGCTTCATCACATTTTCATCACCACCGCTATTCAAATAACCTAATGCGTTTTTCGGGGTTTTTAATTTCGGGTCATCAACCATTGCCTGCGTGGCACGGGCTTGCTGTTCTGCGCCCATTATGTTACCAATCTCGGCGAGTTTTTTGATGGTCGCTTGCGATTTGGCAATCCAACTGCCCGCAATAAGTTCTTTTACCTCATCAGTCAGGCAATTGAAAAAGCCAATATCGCGTCTAATTGTTCTACTAGATAATCCCGTTAATTCGCGGGTTTCTTTATCAAAAACGGCAAACATATCTAGCTGTTCTGAATGTTTACCCCCTGTATATTGATTGCCTCTATCACCACCATGTGGTTTGCCATATAGCACTTCCCACACGGCTTTACGTTCTGATAAAAACTTTGCGCGGTCAAAAGCGTTTAATTCATGACGCATCAAATTGGCATCAATCTCTTTCAAACGCATTTTATCAATATCATGATGTTTAGGGTCTATAAGCGCGCACGCTACAGTTTCCTGTCCTAAAGTTTGCTTGGCACGTAACCGATGTGCACCATCAACCAAAATATATCTACCATCTTTTGTTACTTGCACAGTAAGTGGTGCCAGCATTCCAATCTCTTTAATACTATGGGCAATTTTTGCAACCTCAGCATCATCAACCAATCTCAATCGTGGCGGGATAATAATATCTGCTATATTTATTGCATCAGTCATCGTTTAATTCTCCAACCTTTGGTGGAATGTAATGTTACTTTTACAATGCGTGTTTGAATTTTGATTTTATTTTTTGTGTGCTTATAGAATTTTTTAAGTTTATGAATAATGTCATTATTATTTTGTGGAGACCGTCTTGCTCTTATCGCACGCGCCTGTGCTTTATTTAAGCGATTATAGCTTGCGGGTAAATGTGTCATCACACTTGTTCCTTTCTCAACTCTTGCACATCCCGATATAAATCTTGGTAATATTTAGAGATGCCACTCACTCTGCCCATCAAGAACGCAATGCACGCGCTTTGCACGATTACTATCATTCCCAAAATAATAATAGCCTCCATCATCACACTTCCTCCTGTTCTAAAAACATTTTAATTTGTTGAAACGCATCACATCGCGCGTGCAATTCCGATGAACTCATTTTCGCCTCATCCGCATCCAGCTTTGATTTATTGCGATGCTGTATGTAAATTTGAATCGCAACAATGCGTTTCTCTAAAATACATTCAAGCGTTTTAAGCTTTTTATATGACTGCGGATTATTCTGCATCAGCAATTCCCGCCTCTAACGCCTGCGCCATTATTTGTTCTAAACCTAGCTGAAACCATTTGCCTGTTTTTCCACTCTGAACAAGAGGAACCCGCACTGGCGTTTGTGCACATATTCTATATTCAGTGCCATCTTCACCTGTTACTGTGGCAATTTGTTCGTGCAGAAACATTGTGCCAGCTGGCAATATTTTCCCTTTGGTGTTTTTAGGATTAATACCCATCACACTTTCTCCTTAATAGTGTCTGTTACTTTTGATACTGGCAGGGGGTTTGGGGGGTTGTGCCGAAAAGGCACATCGCACCCCCCATTAGCAGAATTGGGGCTTTGCTCAAATTCTGTGATTAATGGCCGTTCAATTTCATCAGGCCATGCCAAACCATCAGGCCAATTATCTGAAAACCATTGCAAAACTGATGTATATGTTTTGATTGTATTACTACGCCCAGAACGGATGTCCCTGAAAAAACTTCTATCATTCATAACGCTTTGGGCAAGGCTTGTTTCACCAATACCAGTATGCGCTGAATATTTGCTTGCAAGTAATAAAATATAATTTTGATCCAATAACATAAAACCTATTTATAGGAAAAAAGATATATAGTCAATAGGAAAAAACCAATATAACGATTTTTTTTGCTTTTTTATAGGATAAAAGCTATAATCTGCCAAACGGACATTATGACCATTTGCCAGATTATGAAAAATATTAGTTTATTTATAAAAAAACGCCTTGATGCAGTAGATATGACCCAACGTCAGCTTTCAATAAAATCTGGCTTAAATGAAAGTATGGTTAATGGTATTCTGATAGGTAAAACAAATTCGCCACAATTTAAGAATGTGCAAGCTATTCTTGAGGCATTAAACTGCCGTATTGAAATCATTACCCCTGATGATGATAATTATCAAAACCCTGATGCCTATACTGAGATACCTTTGTTGGGTGTTGCTGAGGCGGGCATAATGGATGGCTTTGACCCAATCACATTTACTGATGATTTTATGCGTGTCCCACGTCCATTTGAAGGGCATGCGGCTATTCGAATCGATGGCATATCAATGCAACCCGTTTACAATAATGGCGATGCGGTGCTAATCAAACCAAAAGAATTTACTGAAGCCCATGAAGTTATCGGGCATGATGCCATTTGCGAACTTGCCGATGGTAATGCACTCTTAAAAAAAGTAACACCGGGCGAGAACGGCACATTCACTTTACTATCCTATCACCCCGCCTACCAACCCCAAATCAATGTGCCTGTCCGCAAATTCCATAAAGTAGTAGCGTGCCTAAAACAACCTAACTTTTGAATATTACTTAAAATGAATTTGACTTAAGCAGTATAAGTGCGTTATCGTAAATAATTACTAGCTGTGGGGGTGCTATGCCATATGCAATGAAAATCTCTAATCAAGTCTTAAAACATTTAGGAATACAACTTTATGACACTATTCCAGCCGTTTTAGCAGAATTTATCTCAAATTCATATGATGCTGATGCTCAAAGAGTGGATATTAATTTTTATGATAATCAGAATAATCTTACCGATGAAATGTTCGGTAAATTTTTAACCTTCAAAAAAGGTGATGACAAAGGTTATAGGATAGAGATTATTGATGATGGTCATGGAATGACGCCAGCGGAACTTGATATTAATTTTTTAACTGTAGGGCGTAATAGGCGACTTACTAATCATAAAAAAGACAGTCCTTTGGGAAGAGCCGTTACTGGTAATAAGGGTATAGGAAAATTAGCAGCATTTGGTGTATGTAAAGTTGTAGAAATTATATCCTCTGGTGGTGAAAAAAATACTAGTAAAATGGGCTATGATACTGGGCATGTTATACTTGAAAAAGATAAAATGCTTGGCTTTGAACATGAAAAAGATTATGAACCTATAGTTGGTGAACAGGATGCAACATATAAAGAAAAATTAGGCACTAAAATAATTCTAAAGCATTTTGAATATAAGAAAGTTATCGAAAAAGAAATGCTTATAAAAAATTTGCTCAGTCGTTTTAATCAAACTATTCTTGAAAAATGTAAAATATACATAAATCAAGAATTAGTAACATTAGAAGATATGCCTTATCTTCATGAAACAAAACTTACTTTTAACAATCAAAACAATCAAAGCACAGTTGAAAAACATCAAGGTATAGTAATAACAGATATTAAAGCATATTTTGAATGCGATAATAAAAAATATCCCATTAATGGTTGGGTAGCCTATTCTGCAGACCCCATAAAAATTGATAGTTTTTTGGGTATACGTATTTTATGTAAAGGTAAAATTGCAACCAAAACAATAGACTTTAACCTTCCATCAGGTTATACGGGTGAGTTTAACAATAAATCATACATTATGGGAGAATTATCCGCTGATTGGTTAGATGAAGACGACGATATGATTTCAACTGATAGGAATAGCATAACATGGTCTAATCCTATATGTGCGGAATTTCAAACATGGGGGCAAGGAGTTGTAAAATATATAAGTAAAAATGGACGACCAAGTATTCAAAAAAAACATCAAGAGTCTTTTTTTAAAATAACTAATTTTGAAGAAACCCTAAAAAAAAGATACCCCAATGATGACCACTTTCATATTCGTGAAAAAGCAAAAAAAATAGCAAATATGATTAGTCGAAATATGCGCAAAGATGATTTAGAAGATCAAGAAGTATTAAAAAGGTATGTTGATTTATCACTGTTTTTCGCTCCCCATATGGAACTTGATGATTCTTTTACAGATATCGCAAAGGAAGAAAATATAAGCTTTGAGATAATGAACCAACTAATACAACAGACTAATATTGCTGATATTGCAGCGTATGGTCGCATTGCACAGAAACATATTGACGTGATTCTTAAATTAGAAAGTTTAACAAATGATAACACTTTGGAAAATAAATTACAGAGTTTACTAGAAAAAGCACCTTGGTTAATTTCTCCACACTCTACTCCAATATCACAAAATTCTAACTTAAAAAATATTCGTGTGCAACTTGAGAATTATCTTCAAAAAAATAACTTTTATGATAAAATTAAGACTGACTTTCCTGTGGAGTATCAAAAAAAAAGACCTGACTTTGTTTTCTTTTTTCAAGATAAAGTTATCGAAATTATTGAAATTAAAAAGGCACTCGGCATATTTATGGATAGTGACTGTAAGAGGTTATCTAATTACATTTATGCATTTAGAGAATTTATTAAAAATGATAGCAAGAGCAATGAGGTGGAATTAAAAGTTTTACTAATTTGTGATACAGTTAAATTAGAAGATGTTACTATTCAAGAACAGTTTGATTCATTTCAATCTAAAGAAGAATTAAAGCAAATAAGTTGGGGGGATTTTCTGACTCGAGCGAAAGATATTCATAATGAGTTTTTAGATGAATATGAAAAACTTAAAAGCCAAGAAACAAATGTTTAATGCCATAGATTTGTTCTGCGGTGGTGGTGGGCTCACAGTGGGATTGAAGCAAGCAAATTTTAAGGTAATTGCAGGAGTTGAAATAGATGCATATGCTACTGATACTTACAGATCAAATCATCCAGATATTAAAATTTTTAAAAAGAATATAACAGATATTTCTGGCAAAGATATTATCAATGAAACTGGTGTTAAGCAAATTGATTTACTAACGGGCTGTCCGCCCTGTCAAGGTTTCTCATCGCTTACTTATAAGCATAAAAAAAATGATAATCGTAATAATTTAATTTTTGAAATTTTACGATTAGCAAAAGAGTTGAAGCCAAGAATTATCATGCTAGAAAATGTATCTGGGCTTGCACGCGGGAAAAAAGCAGAAACTATCTTTAAAAAATTTGTAACTGATATTAAAGCATTAGGTTATTATATTGATTATAAGGTATTTGAAGTTGCAGAATTTGGAGTGCCACAATATAGAAAAAGACTTGTATTATTTGCCTCTAAACATAGTCATATGGGTTTGCCGCATCCAACGCATGGAAAAAACAGTCAACTACTCCCTTATGTTACATCAGGCTATGTATTCTCTAAAATAAAAAACAGCCCTAAATCATATGTAACATCGCGTGATAATGGAACAATAATGAAAGAAAATTGGCACGTAGTTAGAGATATGTCTGATATAAATAAACAAAGGTTATCATATGCAAAAGCAGGTGAAAATTGGCAAATAATTCCAGAACATATTCGCCCCAAATGTCATCAAAATGGATATCAAGGTTTTTCAAATGTCTATGGGCGAATGAATCCTAAAGAACCCTCCCCAACTATTACAAGGGGGTGCACAACCATAAGCATGGGAAGATTTGGACACCCTACAGAATTAAGAACCATTTCAGTCCGTGAAGCTGCATTATTGCAAACATTTCCTTACAGATATAAATTTCCTATTCATAGTATAGAAGATGTTTGCAAGGTAATTGGTAATGCACTTCCATGCTTATTTGCACAGAAAATATCTGAACATTGTTATGATCATCTAAATGATAACAGCTAACAAATCAGCATTATGTTTCTGTCCAAAATCTTTCATGCTGATAATTGCAATAATCACATAAGCCTGAAACTGGTCCTATATATTCTTTATAGCTATCAAATTGGGTTCCACATCTATTACATTCAACTCTATACTTAAAAATTTCCCCGCAAAAAGAGCATGCATATTTGTATTCATCGCTATATAGTGTCTCTTTGCCACAACTTTCACACATCATTCCAGTATTAATATTTATACCATCACAATCTAAATCTCTTATGTAACGACCACTATAGCACGAAACTTGTTCAGCTTCTTTGGTAATAGCCCCTTCTCTAATACTATGAAGTAAGGGTTGGAATTTTTTTTCAGCCTTTTCTATAATGCCAATATTTTTATTCTTTTCATCAAACTCAACAAGAACATATAATAGTTTGCCAATCTGGTTATGCACATTTTCTACACTATATGAAACTTGATAATGTATTGCCTCATTTCTAGTATCAGCAAGGTGCTTTATTTCTTCTTCCAGAAAGTCTGGTATAATTATTTTAAGCTCTTTTAAAATTGAAAACAAATCATAAAGTCCAACGGTTCTATTTTTATTGGTTTGTTTATATATTCTTGTTTTATCTATCAGGAAAATATGATATTTCAAAAATAATTCAGCAAAACTAACACAATGTAAGATACAAAATTTATATAATCTTGCGCCATCTTCACTATTTTTAGCCTCTTGATAATATTTCATTGCTTCATTGAGATAATCTATTGCATTATCAAGCAAATTTAATTCATATTTATCAGTCATAAATATATCCTCTCACTATCTTATTATAACGTAGTATACAATCATTTGACAACCTTATACCCTCTTTGCTAGAATCAACCCATGCTTACATTATATTCTGAAATGGTTGAAATGCTTGGGGCGGAGGATGCTCGGGCGGTTATTCATAGGCTTGGTGGCAAGCGTGTTTATGTGCCTTATTCGCGCACATTAAACCGTAATCATAAGCTTGTTAAAGAGCTAGGTTTGCATAGGGCGAAGCGGTTCTGCGATGCCTATGCAGGTGAAACTTTAAGCATCCCTGTTCTGGCTAAAATTAGGAGGGCAGAACTCATAGCCTTTCTTGATTGCGGTGGTAAAACAGTTGATGAGATTGCTTGGTTAGCTGGTGTAACAAAGCGACATGTTCGGCAGGTATTAGGAATGCCATTACCCAAAATTTTAGCAAAAACCTGACGGAAATATTTTACAGGGTTTTTGAATTTTTCATGCCTTAAAATGGGGATATGAAAAACTATCTATCCGACCATTTCCATTTATCTGAAGCGTGCAAGAGTCAAACTGCCATTAGGTTAGGTATCGAAAATATCGCCCCTGCATCAGTCATTGGCAACTTAAAATTATGTGCTGAACGAATTTTAGAACCTATCCGTGATGAATATGGCGAGCCATTCAGCCCGACTAGCTGGTATCGTTGCCCAAAACTTAATACTTTTATCGGAGGAAGCCAAACATCTGCCCATCGGCTAGGGCTTGCCGTTGATATTGAATTAATAGGTTGGGATAATGCTGATTTCGCCCATTGGTGCGCGGAATATCTGGATTACGACCAATTAATTTTAGAATATTATCAGCAGGGTGACCCACAATCAGGCTGGGTGCATATTGGCATTCAAATAAACGAGCGTGATTATCGGAATGAATTTAAGACTGCAGAACGTGGCACTAATGGCAAAACATTTTATAGGAAAATCAACTGATGTTAGGTTTTGGATTAGCCAAAATTGCTGGTGTGCTTGGAGGCAAGTTTTTTGATAGCAAAACTGCGCTGGCTAAAAATGCCGGTGAAATTATCAAAACGCAATCAGTATTGCAGGGCAAAAAGATTTATGCACAATCTGCTTATATGTTGGCTGAAGCCAAAGGCGGGTTTTTCCAAAGCGGTCCACGTCCTGCCATGATGTGGTTTGGCGTGATTGCTTGTTTTAATAATTTTATTATTGCTCCATATTTTCACTTCTTCGGGCGGGCTATCCCCATTATTGATTTACCCGATGCATTATGGACGCTCATTACATTGCTAATGGTTGGGCGCGGCGTAGAAAAAGGCGTTAAATGGAAGATGGCTTCTAATAATGTCCCTAACATTTCTGGCAATTCTGGCAATTCTGCATCTAACAAGAAACCAAAACGCAAAAAACTGCGAATTGTGCCACATCCATTGAATAAAAAGGGCTAGCATAATGAGTAATTATTATATCAAGGGGGGTACGATATGGCTTCTCGCGATTGAGGCAAAAGCCCAATCGCTTGCCATAACCCCCCTTATAATCCCCCCGCCATTACTTAACACTACCGCTGTGGATTGGCGTAATGGATAAAATTGACAAACGCACCGAAATTGAAAACACCCGTGCTGAAACAATGCAATATCAGCCACAGGTGATGGAAGTGATTTGCCCTTGTTGCGGAGTTGATTGCCATTTTCAAGATGGGGTCGGCTTTTTTCAAAAACAAGATAAAGGATTTGAATGATGATTGATAGTCTTCTTGATTTATGGCGACCGGTTTGGTCGATTTTAACGATATTTGCATTATGGGGTTTTTGGTCGCTTAAAAAATTAATGGCATCTAAAGATGATTTGCGCACTTTAGAAGAGCGTGTGATACAGAATGAAAAGATATTGGCATTATTAGAAGAAAAGCATGCCACCAAAGCAGACCTGCACAAAATAGCCTTGCGTGTATCTTCATTTAAAGCCACCCAAAAAGCACAGAGTCAACAATTAAATGCTATTAGCGATTCAGTTAGACGCATTGAAAACTACTTATTGGAGAAAGATAAATGAGTTACCAACAGCATCGCATCAAACATATTCGCGGACATATTCTCTATTTCTTAAAAAATCAATCGCAAGTAGATGCGGTATTATTACTAGCATTAGAAGATATGGGACTTGCTTTGCCCCGTGATATGTTAAGTGGTGTTTTAACATGGTTAGAACAATCGGGATTCATTAAATTGAAAATTCAAGATGATATTACCATTGCCAGCATCACCCAATCTGGCTTTGATATCGTTAAGAACCGCACGCGCCATCCTGAAATCATTATGAATAATGCGGTGATATAAAAATGCCAACGCGCCCAAAGACCGACAGTTTAATCCCTGATGCCAAAGCTGAAATATATGCACTGTATCAAAAGGGTTTAAAATTAACTGAAATTGCTGATGCTGTTAATGAATTACTGAAAGAACAAGGTGAAGATGCAATTCTGAATAAGGATAATATTCACCGCATGCTTAAAAAGCGTGAGGCAAGTTTCCAAAGGATGGAAGAAACAAGACAGATAAGTGAAATGCTAGTCAATAAATTTGGTGATAATGCCAATATTGAAAAGCAAACAGATAGTATCGTTCTGATGGGGCAATCTCTTATTATGGAATTGATGGCAAAATATGCCGACGAAAATGATGATAAGAACCCTGAATTGAAAGTTGCAAGGTTAGCATCAGCATCTCAAGACTTTATTGGCACAAGATTGAAGCAACAAAATTTCCGTGAAAAAATTACCAAAGCTGAACAAGAAAAAATAGCAACCGCATTAGAAAAACAGACCAAGAATGCCCCTGCTGAAACCAAGAAAGCGGTAGAAATTGCTCTGCTAAAATTAGGCATCAGAAAATCGTCAAACTATGATGCGGGGGAAACCGCGCCTTTTACAGAGGCTTAACAATGAAAGTGCCACATAACACCGCAATAGATAAAAAAACCGCTGAAAAGTCGTTCAAAAGTAGTTCAATAAAGCCGTTAATTCATTTCTTATCCTATCAGCAGAAATGGATTGCCGATAAATCAAGATTTATGATTGGCATGTGGGCGCGGCAAACGGGAAAATCCTTATCATCATCAGCTAAAATCATGGCAGATGCTATGGAAAATGATGGCACATTATGGATATTGATTTCAGCGGGTGAAGCCCAAGCTAAAGAACTAATACGAACAATTTCTGGTTTGTTAGAATTAACCAATGCCGTTTTAATAGAATATGAAATTAAAATGACCGAAACAATATCCAAACACGTCATTGAATTGAAAAATGGCGCACGCATTATCAGCCTTGCAGCTAACCCTGATACGATAAGGGGTTATTCGGGCAATGTCTATTGGGACGAAGCCTCGATTAGCAAAAACAGCGAAGAGATGTGGCGGGCGATATTCCCCATCATCAGCAATGGCTATCAGTTGATTTTAACCTCAACACCCAAAGGCAAGCAAGGGAGGTTTTATCAAATTATGACTGGTGATGATGATTTATGGTCGCGCCATGTGGTTGATATTGTAATGGCGGTGAAGCAGGGGTTAAACCGTGATTTGAAAGAACTTAAGATTGGTGCGGGAGACGAGGACACATGGCGTCAAGAATATATGCTCGAATGGCTTGATGAAGCGCATAGCTGGTTGCCATTTGATGATATTATGGCATGTGAAGATATTAATGCGGGGGGAAATCGGCTATCGCCTATGCAATCCCCCCAAACCCCAAATAATATTAATAATCCCCCCGCTACTACCCTGAACACAAAAGGTGCGTTCTATATCGGCATTGATATTGCCCGTCGTAACGATTTATGGGTTGCTGTCCTGCTTGAAAAACTAGGCGATGTGCTATGGACACGCGAGCTGATTGCCAATAAGAATATCCCTTTTGCCGAGCAAGAAATGATATTAGCAGGGTTGGTAAAACGCTATAACCCCGTTCGTATCGCTATTGACCAAACTGGCATGGGCGAACAATTCACTGAACGCGCAAAGCAAGCCTATGGTGCAATTAGAGTTGAAGGCGTAATATTTTCAGCCCCACGTAAGTTAGATATGGCAACCATCATGAAGCAAAAGTTTCAAGATAGGAAAATCCGTATCCCTGCAGGTTCGCATGAATTACGCAATGATTTACACGCCATTCAAATGAAACCAAGCATTACAGGCGCGCCGCGCTTGGTTGATGATGGCACGTCTGATGGTCACGCGGATAGGTTTTGGGCTTATGCACTGGCAATTTCAGCGGCGGAAACCATTCCGCAAGAAATTGATTTTATCAGTATCCCTCGCAAAACTACTGATTTAATGGAGCAATATCGCTATGGCTAAAGATTCATCACAAGGGGTTGCGACCTTGCTTATCGCAATACAAATAGTTGAGGTATTCGCTCATGGCTAAAAAGCAATTAAATGAAGTTATATCAGGCATTGGCGGTGGTAATGATATTACCCGTCAGCAGTTTGGGCAACAATATTTGTTACCCACCGAACGGCTGATTGGGCATGATCCTCTGCTTCTTGATAGATTTGAAAAGGTGCTTGATGATTCACAAGCCAAATCAGCATGGGAAAAACGGCAGAAAACCCTTATCTCTGCCCAGTGGGATGTGTTGCCCGGTGATGATAGCCCTAAAGCACAAGAAGCAGCCGAATTATTGAAAGCGCAGTTGACCGCGTTAAACTGGAATAACGCTACTGAAAAGATGCAACATGCCTTGTTTTTCGGCTTTGCTGTTTCAGAACTGATTTATGAAATGCAGGATGGTAAAGTCGCTATCAAAAATATTCTTACCCGCAACCCGCGCCGTTTTCTATTTAATGAACAAGGTGAACCACTTTTAAGAACACGCGATTATTATCAAGGCATGGCACTGCCCGGAAAGAAGTTTTGGCATTTTAACGCCGGCACGCATCATGATGATGAACCTTACGGGCAAGGGCTTGCCCATTGGCTTTATTGGCCAGTGCGATTTAAGCGCGAGGGGTTGGCATCATGGTTAGAATTTCTTGAAAAATTTGGTAGCCCGCTTGTGGTTGGAAAATATGAAGCCGGGCAAACTGAAAAGGCTGACCAAGAAAAACTACTCGAAGCTTGTCGTGCTGTGCAAAAATCAATGGGGGTGGCAATCCCTTCTTCTATGATGATGGAATTTATTGAAGCAAAAAGCACTGGCATACAAAGTTATAGTGATTTTATCAAATTGATGGATGAGGCAATTAGCAAAGTGATGGTTGGTCAAACTATGACTGGCGATGATGGCGGTTCATTATCACAAAGCCTAACCCATGATAAACAACAAACAATGATTGTCCGCTCCGATGCTATGCTGATTGATGGTTCTTTCAATGTGGGACCCGTTAAATGGTGGACACAGTGGAATTATGGCAATAATGTTGCTAGCCCTAAAGTAACACGGATTTTTGAAAATCCAGAAGAAAAAAAGGCGTTTGCTGAAACTGTAAAAACTATGAGTGATGCTGGTTATCGTGCGCCACAGGAACAGGTAGATAAGGTGCTGGGCGAGGGATGGATATTCGATAATGAATATAATATTAAGGGGGGTGCGATGTCGCTTCAAGGCGATGAGGACAGAGCCCATCGCCTTGCAACAACCCCCCTTAATCATCCCCCCGCTACTGCCCTAAACAAAAAACAAAATGAAACATCCGATTTCTCTGAAAATAATGAATCACGCGATGCAGTAGATAATATTGCTGATGATTTAGATAATGCGATTGATAATGCCAATAATGAAATGATTGACCAGATTAAAACGGTGCTTGATAGTGTGGCTTCATTTGAAGAAGCACAAACAGCACTCTTAAAAATTTATGCTGATACAGACATAAAAGAACAAGCGGATATATTGGGCAAAGCCTTTTCTTTAGCGCATCTCAATGGCTACAGTGAAGCAGGCTAATGGTTGATAATAAGCACCAGCGGGAGAATAATGATATTGTGGGGGGTGCGACATATGCTTCGGTAGACAAGACAGAGCTGTCTACCTTCGCAATGACCCCCCACACCCCCCGCTACCACCTAAAATTAAGGCAAGCGCATGGATAAAATCCCCTTTGATGAAGCGATAGCTTCACTTCGCAAAAAGGCACGTATTCCTACCAAACGCTGGACTGATATTTACGCATCGCAACATGGTGCTGCCTTTATGGTGGCAGGGGCTTCAAAAGATGCGTTATTGGCTGATTTTCAGGGTGCTTTATTAAAAGCACAAGCAGAAGGCACGACCTTAAATAATTTTCGTAAAGATTTTGATAAGATAGTTAACAAACATGGCTGGAGCTATAAGGGTAAGCGCGGTTGGCGGACACGTATCATTTATGAAACCAATTTACGGCAAAGCTATAATGCGGGCAGATATAAAAAACAGCAGGAAATCAAAAAAGAAAAGCCTTATTTGCGCTATGTTGCGGTGCTAGATGGCAATAACCGCCCCGAACATAAGGCATGGCATGGCACAATTTTACCGCAAGATGATTCATGGTGGGATACGCACACCCCCATGAATGGCTGGAATTGTAGATGCACCACCCAAGCGGTTAGCAAGCAAGATGCCCGCGCCTTTGGGGTGCGCACCAAAGATATGAAAGCCCCGCCTGTGCAGAATGTTACCAAGCAAATCCATATCGGTGGTGGTAAGAAGCAAACCGTTACCCTGCCCAAAGGCATTGACCCCGGCTTTGAAGCAAATCAAGGCAAGGCAAGCTTTGGGCAAAAATTATCATTGGCATCGCCTGAAGTTAAGGCAATCAAAGCGCATAAAAGCTATGAAGATTTACCATTACCGCATGGCAATGTGCCAAATGTTTCAGATGACTTGTCATTGTTTAAGCCTAAAGCAAGGTTTGCAGAGATTATCAGTGGCAAGGTAACTGCAGAAAAATTACAAGCAAGAATGCACAAAGTCATTGGTGCAGATAAAAAAATCTTTACCGACCCGATTGGTGGTAAGATAGAGTTAAACGCCAGCTTAACGGAACATTTACTTGAAAACCCCAATCGTTTGAAAGATAGGCGCGAGCGTTATTTCCCATTGCTTCCTGAATTGATAGAAGACCCAAGCGAAATATGGGTAAGTTTTATTGCTGATACAAAAACGGGTAAGGTGGCGATGCGCCGACGTTACATTAAAATGTTTCAGTTAGATAATAGGCACACGCTGTCGGTAATAGTGGACCAAGACAATCATCAATGGTCGGCCTTAACGATTTTTGAAAGAGACCAAGACAAGCATCTTGAGGGAATTCGTAAAGGATTAAGGCTGTATAAGAAATAATGCCCCCACAAAACATCCGTGTCTGCGTGGGGTCTACACTCCTGCGTTTAGCGCACGGGCATTAACAGGTTGTACTTCATTTATGATTATATAAACTATATGCTTAAATTGCAAGGTTTTTTTGTGATTTACGGGAGGGGGGAATATGATAATTCCCCCGAGATATATTATCTCTCGTTAGCCCTTATGTAGCCTATTGCCACATAATGCACGAATATAAAGGGTAAATGTTATATTTACTTACTTTTTAGTTGGTTTGGGTGGTTTGGGTGGATTGTTACCACGGTTTTTACCAGACGGGTTGCCTGTAGTAGCCGGACCGTTTGGCGGTCTTGGCGGTTTTGGATTACCTTTTGCCATAATGCTTCTCCTTTCATTAAATTAGGGTTAATAAAATAGTATAAACAAAAGAAACACCCTTATTCATACTAATTTATATATGGGTATCACAATCTAAAATTGCAAGTTTTTTATGAATATTAATGGCGGGGGTTACAAGGGGTTCCTTGCGTAAGCAAGGCTCGCAACCCCTTGTTAGCGAATAGTGGCTTTTGCCACTATTCTAGCGTAAAATTATGGCGGGGATTTGGGGGTTCCTGCCGATAAGGCAGGTCGCAACCCCCAATAGTAAATCGGTGGCTTTGCTACCGATTTTATGAATATTACTGACGGACATATTTTACAGGGATTTTATGTTTTTACCCATTCATAATGGGGGTATGACAAAAGCAATTCAAATATTCCGTTCTGGCACTCATATAGATTCACACGGGCAAAAAATCACCATCAGCAATGATGATATAGATAAGATGATTAGCGAATATAATGAGGGCAATCATAAAGCTCCTTTAACTATTGGGCATCCTAAAGATAATCACCCTGCTTTTGGGTGGATAGAAAAGTTAAAACGCAAGGGCAATCTATTATATGCATCATTTTGTGATGTGCATGATGATGTGAAACAGGCTGTATCAGATAAGCTTTATCAAAAAGTCTCTGCCTCATTCTATGCTCCCCAACATCCGCATAATTATAGTGAGGGTTGGGGTATTCGTCATGTTGGTTTATTGGGTGCAACCGCACCTGCTGTTAAGGGGTTAGAAAATGTTGCCTTTAACGAAAAAGACGATGCCGATTGCTTAACAGTAGAATTTGCAGAGGTGCATGATTGGAGCGTTAAAAATATTATCGCCAAATTTACTGACTTTATACATGCTGAATTTTCAGAAGCAAACCCTGTTGATATTAAGCAACAGCGGGGGGTTAAGGGGGGTCATCGCGAAGCGGTGGGCTCTGACCTCACCGCTGAAGCGCATGTCGCACCCCCCTTAAATATTAATGATGAAAAGGAACAATCAATGACTGAACAAGAAAAAGCCAAGCTTGATGCCCGTGAGGCTGAGCTTAAGAAACAGCAAGATGCGCTTAACAAGCAGACAGCTGATTTTACTGAAAATATGCGTGCAACCACGCTTGAAACCACCAAAGCCAATTTAGCTGGCTTGCGTGATGCAGGTAAAATCTCACCAATAGCTTATGATAAAGCAGTAGATTTTGCAGAGAGCCTATCTAACACAGTTACGGTTGATTTTAGTGAAGCTAATAATATGGGGGGAAATCGCCTAGCGGCTATGCAATCCCCCCATGCCCCTAATATTACAAACCCTGTTGCTGATTTTGGTAAATTCATCACCGAATTTAGTGAAGCAATACAAGCCGGCACAGCACCCAAAGGTGAAGCCAGCGCATCTGATGGCACAGTTGATTTTAGCGAGGGTGAAAAAACCACTGCTATCATCGATAAAACGCAAAGCCTTATGGCAAGCAACCCCAACCTAACCTCTGCCCAAGCGGCTGTGCAAGCAACAAAGGAGTTAAGCTAATGTCTGAACAATTATTGATTAAAGCCTTTAAGGCACATACTGATATTACCAATCGGCGCGTAGTTAAGCTTACCGATAATGGTTTGAAACAAGTATCATCTGCTACTGATGTGATGCTTGGTATTGCCCATCATCAATTGGCTGTATCTGCGGGCAAGCATTGTGATGTGACGATAATTGGTATTACCGATGCCGATGCGGGCGCTGCTTTCCCTATCAATGCCAAATTAACTGCTGATGCCGATGGTAAATTGGTGCAAGCATCTGATGGTAATCAAGTGATTGCTATTGCGCTTGAAACAGCGACATCTGCTGATGAAATCATCCGCGTTCTTATTAACCAATCTATTGCCTAAAGGAATATAATCATGAATGAAACTGTCCCATTCCATATTGATGCCACCATGACTGCCGCTTCGGTTGGCTATAAAAACCCTGCACACGCGCTTATTGCTGATAGGGTGTTGCCAAGTGTGGCAATCGTAACGAAAAAGTTTCGTTATAAAACTTATAATGATGATACATTTTTCAATTTACCTGATGCCACGATGGGTAGAACCTCAAAATCTAATCAGGTGAATATTGCATCATCTAGTGAAACTTCTGATGTTGCTGATTATGGCTTGCACGATAAAGTGCCAATGGATGATATTAACCAATCGCAAAATGCGTCACAAAATGCCGCGAATCCATTGATGGATGCTGCTATGCATCTAACATCACTTATTCAAATCAATCGTGAAAAACGCGTGGCAGATTTGGTGCAAGATAATGCTAATTATGGTTCTGATTTAGTCAAAGCCTTATCAGGCGCAAGTCGCTGGGATAATGATGCCTCTGACCCAGTTAAAGCCATGTTAGAAGCCCTTGATAAACCATTAATGCGTCCGAATAAAATCATCTTCGGGCAAGAGGCTTGGACACAATTACGCTTGAATGAAAATGTTGCAAAGCGGATTTATGGTGCCAATAGCGCGGGTGCAATTATTACCCCTCAAGCATTAGCTGATGTGCTAATGGTGAATGAGGTGATAATTGGTTCATCTTATATGAATACCGCAAAGCGTGGTAAAGAAGCGACCCTTAAACGTGTTTGGGGCAAAAATGTTGCCATGCTTTATATTGACCCATCTGCCAATGCGCAAGGCGGTATTACATGGGGCTTTACTGCCGCTTATCGCCACCGTGAAGTGATGACAAAGTTTGATGATGAGGCAGGGCTTGGCGGTAGCACCATGATACAGGTTGGTGAATCCTGCCGTGAATTGATGATTGCCAAGCAAGCTGGTTTCCTATTCAAAGATGTAATTGAGTAAAATATGCTGATATTTATATTAGGTAGTAGCGAGGGGTTCATAAGGGGGATACCTCACAAGGTGACAAGCTCCGCCTTTGTCACCGAGAAGTGAGGTCGCAATCCCCCTTATACATAAACACCCCCCAATATTAATAAAGGATTTAATGATGACTGAAGATAATACTGAAAACCAGACACTTGAAGTAGAAAACAACGAAGCTACCATTGCCCAAGAATTATGTGATGCTGTTAATTTGCTTGACGATTCCAATGATGAGCATTGGAATAAGGCAGGTGAACCTAATATCAATCAGCTTCAAATCCAGCTTGAACGTAATCGTATTACCCGTAAAGAAGTTGAAGCGGTGAGTGATAGGAAGCGGGTTATAGAAGATGTCGCAACCCCTGTTAAAGCGCAAGGGCAGGCTTTGCCTAACCAAGCGGATAAAAGTTTTTCCTCCCCAGACTTGGCAGGTGGTGCTAACACACCGCCTGCTACTTTTTCAGGAGATTATAAATTATTGGTTAACCTATCACATGATAATCAAGATTATAAGATTGATGCGCTTATTGGCAAAGATGATTTTGACGAAGCTACTTTGCAAGGTTGGTTTAATAAAGGCTATATCGAGGCAATTGTTTAAGGGGGGCGCGACATGGCTTATCGCGTTTGAGGACAGAGCCCAAACGCTTGCCATTGCCCCCACAACCCCCGCTACTACTTAATATAAGAAATGGCATGTATATAGATATAAATTCATTGATTGGGAGATTTGGCAAAGATGAGGTGTTGCAATGTAACGACCCCTCTGCCACCGGCGTGATTGATGAGGCGATGCTGAATACCCATATTGCACAGGTGCAAGCTGAAATTGATTTTTATATCTCGCAACGCTATCAAACGCCTATTACTGCTGACCAAGTCATTATTGTAAAAATTGCTGGTGATATAACCCGCGCCCGTTATTTTGAAGGTGTGGCAACCATCCCTGAAGAAATTGCCCGCGCGGCTAAAGAAGCGCGTCGAACATTAGAACAGATTGCATCAGGCAAGCTTAATATTGAAGGCTTGCCTATTAGTAATGCCCCATCAGCCAAAGATAATCATGTTGGGTTTGGGGCAAGTAAGCAAGGGCAATTATCACAAAGCTATCGGAGTCACTACTAATGTCTGCCTCTATTAAAGTCAATGTTTCAGGGTTACGGCGCGTGCATCGCGCGTTGCAGAATACCGGGCGCAAAGCTAAAAGGCAAATTCCCACCCTATTAAACCTTATCGGTGATGATTTAGTGCAAAGCACCCAAAGGCGTTTTGAACGGCAAACTGCCCCTGATAATCGTTTCTGGCTTCCATTATCGCCTGCTACACGTAAGGCACGTAGGCAACCAAGCCCTCGCATCTTGCGTGATAGAGGTTTGCTTTATCAATCTATAACGCACCGCGTAACAGGCGATAGTTTGCAAGTTGGCACGAATATTATTTATGCTGCTATTCATCAATTTGGTGGCAAAGCAGGCAGAGGGCAAAAAGTGACCATTCCTGCCCGGCCGTTCTTAGGGTTATCATCAGCCGATAGGGCGAAGATTGGCAAACGCTGTGATGCGTTTTTAAGAAAGGTGGCACCAGCATGAATGATTATCAACCCCCTACCATTGCAACTATTGAAAATGCGATTATTGACCATATGGAACAGGTGGGAAGATTTGCCCTTGTAAAATCTTATGCGGGTGAGTTTGCTAATGAAGATTTTGCCAAACATATCATACAATTTCCTGCTTTTTATGTTGCCTATGCTGGTGATAGCAAAGACCCTGAAGAACAAAGCGATGGCTTTATTGAATATCCGATTTTTTCAACTGTTATCATTGCCCGTAATTTACGTGGCGAAGCTCAAGCAAGGCAAGGCGGGGTTAAGAACGCACATAGCCATGAATATGGTGCTTATGATTTACTAGCTTTTGTCAAAGGCTGTTTGGTTAATAATGACTTAGGCTTACCCATTGCCCAATTAAAACCATTACAGACTGTGCCTTTATTTGTAGGACAGGCTAGTCAGCTTCAAATGGCAATTTACGGTATTGATTGGACTACTGAAATTTTACGGCCTTATCATATCGGGGGGAAATCGTGCACAGCACTAGGCAATCCCCCCGAACCCCATCATATCACAGATTTTCAAACCAAGATTAATAAAGGAGCATAATCATGTCTTACCAAACCATCCCCGTTAATTTTAATCTGCCCGGCGCGTTTGCTGAATTTTCAAATGCCCGCGCGCAACGTGGGTTGCCCGGTTTGCCTCATAAGATTTTAATCTTGGGGCAGAAACTTAGTGCAGGCACAGCTGAAATTAAGAAGCCAATTGCTGTATCGCAGGCGCAAGCCGATGGTTTATTCGGTGCAAAATCACCGCTTGCACAAATGGTGAATGCCGCGCTTAACGCCAACCCTTACCAAGAAATTTATGGGCTTGCCTTTGATGAACCATCAACAGGCACAGTTGCAAGCCATAACATTGCCATTGCCGGCACAGCATCGGTTGCAAGTGAGATTGTGCTGAATGTGGCAGGTGTAAAAGTAACAGCCAATATCAGCAAAGATGCCACCGCCACCGTTATTGCAACCGCTATTAAAAACGCGCTTGATGGTAATGCCAGCTTACCGATTGGTGTAACAACCAAAAGCAATACAAGCCTTACCGTGCCAGTTGCTTATAAAGGCATTCTAGGCAATGATATTGATATTAGTATTGCCTCATCTGCACCGGGCGTCAATATCACCATCACCCAAACCGCTGGCACAGGAACGCCTACATCTGATATTATTATTGATGCTTTGGGCGATACATGGTGGACTGAAGTGGTTAACCCCTTTGCTGATGATAGCATTCGTGACGCATTGAAAGATGAAGCGAAAAAACGCGATGGTGGCACATCACAAAAACCGATGATGATTTATTCTGCCATTGCCGGCACAAAAACGGCATTGGAAACATTCGCCACTACCCGCAATTCACGCCATGAAAGCTTTCTATCTTTTAACGAAGCTGAAAAGCCTGCCTTTGTGATTGCTTCTATCTATGGTGCTGTTATTGCCCAGAATGCGTCACAATCCCCAGCACGCCCTATCCAATATGTAACATTATCCGGTGCTGGCATCATCACCAATCATTCTGATGCTAACCGCAATATTTTATTGGGCAAAGGCTTGGCTACCTTAAAGATTGCCCCTGATGGTTCTGCTCAAATTGAACGCGCTGTTACTACCTATACTGCCAATGATGCAGGTGCGACTGATAATAGCTATCGCGATGTTGAGGATATCAACAATCTTATCTATTTGCGCTATGCAATGAATAACCGCTTGCTTACCTATTATGTGCGCCAGCGCATTGGCAATGATGGCGATAAACCGCGCAATGGTGTTGTGCGCCCTAAAGATATTAAAGCGGTGCTGGTTGGTTTAGGGCAAGAATGGCTAGATGCTGGATTGATTTCTGATATTGAAGCACTTCAAAAAAATCTCACCGTTACCCGCGATGCTAATGATAGCGGTCGGGTAAATATCAATCTTACCCCAGAGCTTATCGGGCAGTTGCGTCAGTTTTTCAGTGTTATAGAATTCACGCTATGAATACATCGTTAATATTTAAAGTATGGCGGGGGGTTGTTAAGGGGGGTTATGGCAAGTGGCTGGACTCCGCTCTCAGCCACGCGAAGCCATACCGCACCCCCCTTAAAATATATTAAAGGAATAATATCATGACTAATCCAAACCAACGCCTTAATATTGTAGGGCTTGAAATAAACGGGCAGAAATTATCACTTAAAGAAGTTGGTTCGCTTGATTTAGGCGGTGTTGCCCGCGAAAGCGAAACCGGTAATGAACGCATCACATTTTCAGAAAAGCCCATGCCGGCCATGATTGAAGCCAGCATCTATATTCATTCAGGGCTTGATATGCAAAGCTTTAATAAAATGAATGATGTCACTGTGGTGGCAACAGCCGATAGCGGTCATATCTATGTTCTCACCAACGCATGGACTGAAGAAAGCACAGTGGTGAACCCATCAGATGGCACATTATCAATTAAGTTTGTGGCAAACAAAGCCGCGCAAGTATCAACGGGTGCATGAGTTAAGGATAGACTATTGTTATTATTTTTCCCATGTCCAACCAGAAATTTCTACACAATTAAAAAGTGCATCACCTATTGTTTGTTCAGATTCTGTAACATTATTCAAGACAAGAAGCGTAACAAAGCCATCAACGCATCCTTTAATCTCTCCAATATAAACAGAACTGCTTTGGTCCAAATTGCTAGGATTTGGAATATAAGCAGGTTTACCATTTTTAAGAACAGATATATTGGAATATATTCCAACTGCCATAATGTAGCGTTCTTTATGCGAAAGTTTAGCCCATTCCAAAAGAGGTCTATTAACATCAAATTCAGCATTAGCAACATTCCCCAACCCAAATATAACAATTATGATAGAAAGATATTTCAACATGTCACATACTCCCCAATATAAAACAAAAATTATTGACCTGCCCAATGGTATAACAGTTGGTGATGAATTGCACAAGCAAGTAGTTATTCGTGAGCAAAATGTGGGTGATATTATTCATACGATTAAGCCTGATGGCAATTTTCTTATCAGTCAGTTTGAACAGGTGGTGCGTAGAGTTTTACGACTTGGTGAGATTGATAATCCGGGCGCAACTTTAATCGAAACACTAAAGCCAGAAGATTACGATGCCATTATTGATGCAATGCAAGCAATGGATGGTAATGCAGAAGATACTGATGATGTATCAAAAAAAAACTCAATTTAGATGAATTAAGCAATCTTATCATCATATTTTGTCAGGAAATGAATATGCCGTTAACTGCAACATTAGCTATGCCGATTGATGAATTTACATTTTGGCTAGAAGCGTTAAACAATATCAGGAGCTCATAACATGGCATTAAAAACAAAAATATCAATCCGCTACCTTTCTGATATTGTCAGTAAGGCTTCTCGTGATGCCCGTGCATTTCAAAGGCTTGAAAAGGTGGGTAAGAAGTCTCTTAAATCATTAAGCAAACATGCACGCAAAAGCCTGAAAGACTTAGGTGCTTTGACGACCAAGATAGGCGGGCTTGGTGGTGGCGCGGCAGTGGCTGGTACTGCCACCATATTAACTACCACTGGCAAAGCTGTGTCTGAGTTTAGGGCATCAGCGGGTTTAAGCAAAGAAGAAACACAAAAATTAGAACAGGCATCACACCAATTAGCAAATGAACTTAACACAAGTGCAGAAAATATCGTTTATCTAGCTGAAACGATGCAGGCAAAAATTGGTGATATTGATTTGGTTTTAACAGCGTTAAAACCAACCGCCTATGCGGCACGTGGTAGTAAAATTATTGATAGACCCGATGATGCCGCTAGCCTTGCCCAAATGGCGTATTTATCAGGTGCCAAAACAGCCTATGACTTTGCTGAATTTTTCTCAAAGAAAATGGTTGCAGGACAATCAGGCTCTTTTACATTGGAAGAACAATCAAATGTTAGTGAAACTTTGCAAGCCGCAATGTCAGGTTATTTGCAGGGGCAAAGAGCGGCATCTCCTGAAGAATTTGATGCAATTCTACAATCCGCTCGCAACTATTTCAAAAGTGCTGATACATTAAGTGATGGATTTAGAAGCACCGTTACTGATTTATATGCATCAGACACATTTAAAGGGGTCGTAAAAGATACTGAGGGCAATGTCAAAAAATTCGGCGATGTAATGGAACTGATTTATCAAAAATTAAATGGTCAAATTGATAAAGTTTATACGTTAGACGGAGTAAGCATTCAAACGAAAGAATTCTTAAAAGCTTATTTTCTTGATAGAAATGGCAATAATAAAATTCAAACCATTCAAAAAGATATTGAAGCCACAAAGGGTAGCGATACAATTACAGGTGCGGCACAAATTGCTTCAGGTAATTTGATGTCCATGATGCACGGGGTTATTACGGGTGCTGTAACAAGGGTTAGGTATGGCTTGCCTGATGGTGTTGATGGAAAAAAACTAGCACGTGCTCAAATAACGTCAATTGAAGCACCTAAACAAGACTCCACCATTACTGTTGTGGTTAAAGCTGATGCAGGAGTATCGGCAAGGGTGCAAGGCACGAATACCGCGCACGGTGTTAAGGTTAAAGAATTGAATGTAGGCAGGCAATAATCGTGACCAAGGCTTCTTTCAAAAATATTTCATTTCAAGTGCCGGATATTCAGCATTCAGCAATGCGCCGTATTGTGCGCCATGAACTGCCTCGCGCCGGCAATGCTGATGCCAATATTTTATTTTATGATAATGGCAAAGGTGAACAGCTTATCACAATCACTGGTTTTATTGCCGGGCGTGATAGTGAAGAAACAGCTGATGCGCTAACAAAGGCAATGAATGACGGCAAAGGCACGCTGATATTACCATTTGGGGGTGAGCCAATTACCGCCTTGCCTGAAAAATGGCAAATCAATCGTTCGGTCAATAAGCAGGGCATGATTAGCCTGACTATTGATTTTATCATTTTACCCATCACCCCGCGCATTATCGAAGCACCCAAGAATAAATTTGCCCGCGCCTTAGACGCGCTTGATAATGCCACTAATACAATAGATGAAACGTTTCAAAAAGCCTATGATGTGGCAACCAAACCGATTGCCGCTATCAATTCAGCTGTCAACCGTATCAATCATAATGCCCAACGATTACAGCATTGGGCTGATTTTCTTGCCAATCCTTTAGCGGGTGATTTCGGGGCTTTGGTAACGGATACGATTGGGCTTAAAAACGCCATTGCCACCTTAACCAACCCGCAATCAGGTTTATCGGCATCGGATATTGGCACATTATTATCAGGGCATCATGGCTATAATGAAACTGCCAATGTTACCATCGGTAAAGATGAGGGTGATATTCAAGATGCGCTTGACGCACAATTTCTTGCCATGCTTTTAATCAATATCGGTAGAACAACTACGCAATCCACGACTATTGGCACACCTGCCGATTGGCAAAATTTACGCGCCACGTTAACAATGGAGTTCACCAATATTGCTACTAATTTTGAACAGCGCGGATATTATGAATCCGCATCAGCTTTGCGCTTGGCAGGTAATGAATTGGGTGCGGCGATTGCAGAGGCGCGCGAAGCTGAAGCTGGTTACAGAAAAATCACCATCAAAACCACCGAGCCTTTAATAAGATTTTGTTATAGGAATTATATTGCGGGGGGAAATCGCCTATCGGCTAGGCAATCCCCCCGCACCCCAGATGGCGATGAATTATTTGCGATGATGGCTGATATTAGAAGCCGTAACAATCTTACTCATCAGGCGATTGTGCGTAAAGGTGAAGAATTGATTATTCCAAGAGTAAGGAATTAGCAAAATGATGTGCGTTAGTATTTTTGTATGGCGGGGGGTTGTTAAGGGGGGTTGTCGCAAGGTGGTCGGCTCTGCCCTGACCACCTTGAAGCGACATCGCACCCCTCTTAAATATAAAAGGGGCTTATAATGGCTTTTTCATTTATCATTAACGGGAAAGCAAAGGAAATCAATTTTACATCATTGAGTATCACACAACGTGTGGACGCATTGGCTGATGATTTTGAAATGGCAGTGGCAACCCCCCTTAATAATCCCCCCGCCATTACCCAATATAATCTTCGAGTAAGCGACCTTATCCAAATTTATTGGGCAGGCGCGTTATTACTCACCGGGCATGTGGAACAGCAGAATATATCACTAGATGGGCAGACGCGAACTGTATCTTATGCCGGGCGTTCCAAAGCGGGTGACCTTGTAGATAGCACATTTACCAAAAGCTATGAATGGGCAAAGGGTAGCGCGTTAAGTGATATTATTCATGATATGTTAAAAACCTTTGATATTGCCTTTCATCCTGATAATAATCAGAGCCTACACAGCACAAAAGATATAACGGCAGAAGCTGGTAACAGCCTTTATGAATCATTACGCAGTTTTGGTAGTGCTTTCGGTATTTTCTTTTCATCACGCCCCGATGGAGATATTACCGCTTTTAAGCCTATTAATGATGCGGGGGCAAATCGCCTATCGGCTGTGCAATCCCCCCGCACCCCTCGCGAACCATTACCCATTTTCACTGCGCGTTTAGGTTACAATATTTTAAGCCTGCATATGCAAAATGATGAAACGATTAAATTCAGCCCTATCATTGTCGTGCCAACCGATAGCCTATTTGGTAATAGCAAACAAGCCATTGCCAAAGATGCTACTGTTAAACGCCATCGTCCTTTATATCTACAGGCGCAAGCTGATGGCATTACCCCTGCCACCCGTGCCAATTTCAAGGTGCGTTCTAACCTACGCAAAGCCCAGCAAATTAGCCTGACCATTCCTGAAATTTTGCCACTGCCCCCAGCAAGCATCATTCATATTGATGCGGATGAGGTAGGCATTAAAGGTGATTATGCTATATCAGCACAAACCATGATTGCTGATGATAGGGGCAATCGCACCGAATTTGAATGTGTGATGCCTGAAGCATTAATTGATATTCACGAGCCATTATAGGAAAAAATCATGCATCATATTATTTCATTATTTAATAAGGGGGGCGCGGTGTGGCTTATCGTAATTGAGGGCAAGCCCAATCACTTGCCACAGCCCCCCTTAATAATCCCCCCGCTACCCATCACTCATTAGGAATTAATATGAAACGCGCGATTATTAAACAAACTGATGATACGGGCAACGCCCAAACCCATCAAATAGCAACACAGCAAGGGGTGCATTCTGATGTGCCACGCCTGCAAGATTATGGTATGGCAAGCAACCCGCCTGATGGGGCTATCGGTATAATGACGAATCTACAAAATGACCCCAACCACCCGATTATATTGGTTGCTGATGATACTGTTTCGCGCCCGAAAAACCTTACCACAGGCGAAGTAGTTATTTATCATCAAAATGGTGCAGAAATCCGTATCAATGATGAGGGTATTACTATCTCTGCCGAGAGCATGGCCATTACAGCAGGCACGCTTGAAATCAACGCTGATGAAATCAAAATCGGCACGCTAGAAATCACTGAAGCTGGGATTACTATTGATAAGAAACAGGTGGCAAAAGTAGGTGATGCGGTATCAACGCCTGTTGGACCCGGTAGTATTACAGGAGGAGTTTAAAAGATGATAATGTTTATATTGTGTAGTGGCGGGGGGATTGTTAAGGGGGGTTATTACAAGCTGATGGGCTCTGCCCTCATCAGCGATAAGCAATATCGCACCCCCCTTGATAAATTAATGCGGATTGTTAAGGGGGGTTATTGCAAGCTGATGGGCTCTGCCCTCATCAGCGATAAGCAATATCGCACCCCCCTTGATAAATTAATGCGGATTGTTAAGGGGGGTTATTGCAAGCTGATGGGCTCTGCCCTCATCAGCGATAAGCAATATCGCACCCCCCTTGATAAATTAATGCGGATTGTTAAGGGGGGTTATTGCAAGCTGATGGGCTCTGCCCTCATCAGCGATAAGCAATATCGCACCCCCCTTGATATAAAAAATAAGAGGATTTTGTGATGTTGTGTTTTTCTCACAAACCTGAAGCGCAAACTTTTAATTTAATAGTCACCAACACCCCTGATGCCACGCTACGTTCTATGGTGGCATCAAGCCTATTTACCGATAATAATTGGTGGGGGGCATTATATGCTGGGGGGCGCGACGTTGCTAATCGCAACAGCCCCCCTGCACCCCCCGCTACTACCATAAGCAACCAGAATAGTGGCTTTGGCTCGGCTATCCGTTCGCTCACTGACCGCGCCACCATTACGCCTGAACGACTTGAAATATTGCGCCACGAAGCCTTGCGTTCATTGGAATGGTTAAAGCCTAAATATGCAACTGCCATTACAGCGATGACCAAGCAACAAAACGCAACCGTTATTCTACATATTATTATTACAACCCCCGAAAACAAAGAGATTAATTTTAATGCAACATTTAACCAATAATCATAATGTTAAGGGGGGGCGCGACTTGGCTTCTCGGTCGCGAGGCAAAAGCCCGCTCTCTTGCCAAGCCCCCCTTAACAATCCCCCCGCTTTACCTCACATTAAAACCTTGCCAATTAAAAGGATACCTTATGCCAATTTCAATTCCTAGCCATAGCACTATCCGCGCCCGTATGATTGATGAGGCTGTTAGCCTAACAGGTGAGGCGATGGTGCGTTCATCTGCTCATCCGATTAATATCTTATTGACTGCGCTTACCAGCCCGATTGCTGATTTATACGCCCAAACCAATCAAATTATCTCGGATAGTTTTATCACCACCGCAAAAGGTAACGCGCTTAATGCTTTAGGGCGTGTTTGGGGCATCATCCGCTTAGATGCTGGCAAAGCTTTGGGTAAGGTTAAAATCACTGGCAGTGAGGGTGCAATCATTCCCGCTGGCACATTGTTAAGCACAGGCGCAGGCACACGGTTTGAAACCACACAATCCATAACGATTGATGCATCATTAGAAGCTAGGATAGCAGTGATTGCGCTGATTGGTGGTAGTAACGGTAATGCAGTTACTGATAGCGAATTACGGTTGGTTAACCCAATTGCGGGAGTGCAATCGCTTGCCATTGCTGTCAATAATTTTAAGGGTGGCAATGATGCAGAAAATGATAGCACTTACCGTGCGCGGATTTTATCACGGGTGCGCGCACCTGCACGTTCTGGCAATAAAGATGATTATAAATTATGGGCATTGAACGCACAGGCTGGGGTAACGCGTGCTTGGGTAATTCCGCAGGCACAAGGGGCAGGCACAGTTAAAATATTGGTGATGCGTGATAATAATGAAAGCACAAGCCAAGATGATTTAACCGCCATTAAAACCTATATCGATACAGTTCGCCCGATTGGTGCAAAAGTAACGATTGCTACTCCTACCATTAAACCTGTGAATATCGCCATCGCTAATCTATTCCCCGAAGATGATGCGGTTGTGAAGCAGGCAATTAAAGATAATATTCAAAGCCTGTTCTTACGCAATGCTGAACCGGGTAGCACCATTCATTTAAGCCAAATATCTGAAGCGATTAGCAGTGCGAATGGTGAAATCAGCCACACTTTAACCGCACCCGCCAATAACCAAACCAGTACAGCACAACAGCTTCTTACGTTGGGTGAGGTAACATTTTCATGAAGCATTTATCATCACAAGAATGGCACGATTATTTAGGCAAAACTTTGCCTGATGGCAGCGCGTGGCAGGTGGAAGATAATGCTATGCTTGATGCAATGATGCAGGTGATAGCCAATGAAATCCAAAGGCTAGATGTGTTTATTGCACGGCTTGCTGATGAGTTAAACCCTGCGTGGACTGAAACTTTACTGCCCGAATGGGAACAGGACGCTCAACCCGATAAAGCAAGCCATATTACTGACCGCCAGCAAAACCTAACCGCGCAATTAACCTTTCATGAAACAATTACCAAACAGTTTGTTACGGCATTAGCAAAGAATTTTGGGCTTGATGCGGTGCTAACAGAACCCGAACCAAACAAACTAAAGATTGCTTTATCATCTAACACACCGGTGCATTTTCTGTGCAGTGATAGCAGGTGTGGCGATGCTTTGTTGGATATTGTCTCTGACACGCCATTTGAAAAACGCATTGAAACGCTTGCCCCTGCCCATGTGAACATTAAATTTAATTATAGTTAGGATATTAAATTATGAAATATATACCCCCCTTAAACGAACCTGAAAATGCCCCTTTTATAGATGGCGATGCCAGCAAAGGCACAGTGGGTTCGCGTGTGCCTGCCGCATCACTTGAACACCCGCAACGTGAGATTGTGAATGTGATTGAAAAAACTAATTTGACAGCGGACAGTGCTGATTTGACACAGCTTTATCAAGCTATTCGGCAATTAGCATCCCCAGCGGGGCAGATAATGGCATGGGGTGGCAGTATCAGTAATGTGCCAAAAGGTTTTTTAATTTGCGATGGGCAGGCAATTAACCGCGTTGATTATGCCGATTTATATGCGGTGCTTGGTACAATTCATGGCATTGGTGATGGTAGCACCAGTTTTAATCTGCCAGATTTGCAAGATAGATTTGTCATTGGGCGCAGTGCATCAAAAGAGGTTGCTGATAGTGGCGGTAGTTTCAGCCATACTTTGACGATTGATGAGATGCCTGCTCACCGCCATACTCTAGTTGGGGGCGGTTCATCTCAATCGAATAGTGACCTTAATTATTCAAATGAAGTGATTGCCGAACATGGTAAGAGGACTTATAACACGAATGGTCAATACGACTTAGCGTCAACCGGCAATTCCAATCATGAGCCTTCTAAAGGAAAATCATCATCAACAGGCGGTTCGCAAGCCCATGACATCACCAACCCTTATTATTCAATGATTTATATGATTAGAAGTTAAGGAAAAGCATGTTTTTTTATGTTCGCGGGGGTATGGGGGTTATGGCAAGTGGCTGGGCTTTTGCCTCAGACACGAGAAGCCATACCGCACCCCCATAAAAAAGGCGAGGGGTTGCGACCTTGCTTATCGCAAGGAACCCCTTAACAACCCCCGCGATAATATAATGCGGGGGGATTTATAAGGCAATCGCGCTTTTATGAATCCTGAAAAATAATCAAAACGAATGCCAATGGCGCGGGTACGAACCGCTCCATTGGTATTGGGCTTGCAAATAGCATCTCACACGCCCTCAAACATAACCAAAAGATAATGTTCATCCGCATTGGATGAATAGGCATAATTTATGCCATTATTAAGGAGTTATGTTTCATGACCAATCTTACCCTAACGCCTGTAAAGGCTGTTTCACCTGTTGCCCCTTATTTAGGGGGTAAGAAAAACCTCGCCAAAGTTATTATCAGCCATATTGATAGCATCGAGCATGGCTGTTATGCCAGAAGATACATGAATCCGCCTTTATGCGGGTGGAGGAAAACTTGCAAGAGTATTTAATAGGCTTCGCCCGGCGCACAAAAGAAACAGATGGCATCACGATCCGCGCATGGCCGCCAGAAGACTTTATCGCCGACCTGCAAGCTAACGGCATTTTAACCCGCTTAAATGATAATTAAATAGGCATTTAACAGCGGTTTAACATAGATTTTTACTGTGAACTAAAAAGGCGATGGTTTATATCATCGCCTTATTTTTATGACTGATAAATGAGAAAAGAATAATAAACCCAACCAACAAATGACATGATACCCCAAAATAATAAAACTATTCCTGCACATTTAAGAAATATATTAAAAATGGATTCATCATTCTTAATACGGTTTATACAAGCAAGGGCAATCAATATTATAATAAGCAACCACCACCAATTCATGCCATTGTGAAAGCCATCAGCAAGGTGAATCAATTTATCATGATAAAAAGGGTCTTCGCCAATCATAAAACATCCTTTGAGGTTATTAAAAAAACTATCAGTTATTACCTTATCAGGTTATGAAAAAATAAAAAAGTATCATTTCATCTGTCCGAAGGTATCATTTCATGTGGCGCGCTACAGGCAAGATGTATCCTAAAGTTAAAAACAACTCTATTGAAAAATGATACAAATAAATAGGCTACGTGCAAACGAACGGTTAAAGCAAGTGCCTGCGGAGTGAGTTAGACTTTTATCATCATATGGTTTGATCGCTAACCCTCAAAAAGATTAATACTACTACTGCCATCACTTTTTCTTTCAATCTTAAAACCGTTAGGGATAGCTTGTTGCACTAATTCTACATGAGAAATAATTCCGACTGCACGACTACCACCGACAATATTTTGCAATGTTTGCAACACATGTTCTAAAGTAGCTTCATCTAAATGACCAAACCCCTCATCAATAAATATCGCATCAAGTTGTATCCCACCTATTGTGCTTTCAACAATATCCGATAGACCTAATGCTAATGAGAGAGCCGCCATAAAAGACTCGCCACCTGACAAGGTGGTTACAGGGCGTTCTTTTCCTGTATGTGTATCGTGTATTTCAATATCAAGCCCCTTTTTCCTAGTGCCTCCTTTTGCATCAATTTTGCGCTGTAGCCTATACCGTTCATCTGTCATTTTTCTAAGGCGCAAACTAGCAGATTGTAGCACCTTATCAAGCATCGCGGCTATTGCAAAAGTTTCTAACGGTATTTTAGAATGATTAATACCCTTGCCAGAAAATGCGTCTGCAACAATAATTAAAGGCTTATATTCTTTTTCTTTGGTGATAATGTCTTGTAAAACTTTTTCAATTTTTTGTAATATTTTATTGAGATTATTTATTTGCTCTTGTAATTTTGTAGAGTTCGTTATTATCTCATCCTTTTTTACTGTTGCCATTTCTTTATCCTGTTCTAACTGTTGAATATCAGGACGTTGCTTATCCTTAACTTCATCATCCAAACGGCTTAAGTCTGCTTTAGCAATTTGATATTGATCATCATATTTTTTAATTACTTGTTCCATAGCAGAAATATTAGAGATTTTAACTTTATAAGCATCATATTGTTCCACTGTTAAGTGCTTTTCCTTTAATCGTGTTTCCATTATTTTTTGCTTCTTATCACATTCATTAGATGCATTTTTATAATTTTTAATTGCATTATCCTTATCAGCTTTTGCCTTAGTTAATGATAAATCTGCATCACTTTTTTCTTTTTTTGCAAGTTCTAGTTTTTCTTTTCTTTGGTGAATAGCATCTTCTAATTGTTGAATTTTATCTTGTAAAATATCACCATCTTGTAATTCTTCTGGTATTTCACTTAGGGCTATATCAATTTTATCTTGTGTCCTAGTTAATGCAGTTTTAGCAGTATCTCTACTTTCGCGTAATTCTTCACATTTTTCATCTAAATCGTGAATCAAATTTTTAATATTTTGTATTTCTTCTTTTAAATCTTTAATGATTACTGCTTCGCCTAACATTTGTAATTGCTCATCAAGCTCTTGTTTTTGATTTTGCAGTTGTTCAATAGGTTGTTCAGGCTTGGGTAATTCCTGCAGTTGTTTGCTTTTTTCTTGTAAAATTGCTTTTTCGCTTGCAACTATCTCTTGTCGCTTTTGCTGTTTTGCTTGTATATCTTCAAGTTCATTTTTAGCTTCTCTAAAATATTTATCTAATCCTTTACTATGAGCATCACCTTTGGCAGGAGAAGGATGCTCTGTTGAGCCACATACAGGGCATGCTTTACCTTTTGATAATTTATTGGCTAAATGCAAAGCTTGCATATCAGCAAGTTTTTGTTCTGCTTGTTGAAATTTTTTTTCCTTGTCTGAAAATTCTTCTTTTATATCAGATAAAATATCTTCTACTTCTTTTAATTTGCTTTCTTGCTGTTTCTTTGCCTCAATAGATAGTGTGTATTTTTTTGCTTGTTCAATGCGGTTTTCCAATTGAGTTATTTTAGGAGTAATTTCCAAGCGGGTTTTTTCTGCCTCAGTGGCATTATTTAATTCCTGCTGTTTTTTTTCAAGTTTTTCTTTGTTGGAATCACGTTGTTCTTGTTTATCTTTATATTTTCGTTCTTCAGCATCTAACAAATGTATCTGTTTGATTTTTTTAGCATGTAAAGGGTCTACTCTTTGCAAAACTTCTTTATAGCGTAGCCTATCTTTCAAGTCACTTTCATGTTTCGCTTGCAACTGATTTTTATCTTCACTTGTTAAATTTTCTAAAGTTTCTTTTTTCGCTTTAATATTTTCTTGCGCTTCCAAAAAATATTTCTCAGCATCATCTTGTGCTTGTTTTGAGTCTTCTAAATTTTGTTTTGCAGATTGCAAGGCACTATCGATATCTTTCAAGCTTTCAGCATCTTTAATGGCTTTTAATTGTTTTTTGTTTTCCTCTATATCTGCTGATTTTTTTTTTAATGTTTCAAATGTTTGATAAGTCTTATCACGCTCAACAAACTTTGTTTCTATTATTTGAGCGTTACTTAAAGATGTATCTACTTTATTTAATTTCCTTTCAGCATCTAATAATTCTTTTTTACATTGTTCTTTTGCTTGTTGAACGATAGAAATTTTATTTTGAAGTTCTTGCAAATCAACCGTTTCAGTCTGTTCAAAATATTGGTTGCATTCTGAATAGAGTAGTCTAATTTCTTCTGCTACTTCTTTTTCATCACTTTGTATTTTTTCTCTTAACTTTTCATAAAGTGATACGTTAAACAGTTCTTTTAAAATATTGAAACGCTCATCATGTTTTGCTATTAAAAATCTTTCAAATTTCCCTTGAGGTAGTAAAACAATCTGTCTAAATTGTTCTGCACCATAATTAAGCCTCTGCTTGATTTCATGATTAACGTCACTTACCTTTTTTTCAGCGATAATTTTTCCATCATTGCCGTTCAAAATATCTTCTATGGCAATACCCGTAACATCAAAAAGCCATGCTATATGTTGTTCTGCTACAGTTCCATCACCTCTTCTATTTGGTCTTTGTTGTGTTGGTCTTCTGCGAATAAAATATTGTGATTTCCCAATCTCAAAAATCAATTCAACTTCAGCCAAAACATCATCATGTTCACGAATATGATGCGAGCGCAATGTTTCTACATCTTGTTCTTTTTTTGTGGCTTCACCAAAAAGAGCAAATGATATTGCGCTAAAAATTGTAGATTTTCCTGTTCCTGTTTTACCATAAATTCCAAAAATTCCCCTTGCAAGAGATGACCTGAAATCAAGAGTTTCTTTTTTTGCGTAAGGACCAAATGCCTGCATTGTTAGATATAAGGGTCTCATGAATTATCCCTTGCTTCAATTACATTGATACTATCGGTAATCAATTTTTCTTGTTCTTCTGTCATTTTTTCATCGCATAATTCTTGAAAAAATTCATTAATAATTTCCATTGGCTTATCTAGATTACCTTGTGCAGCACCCACAACTTTTTGATTAGCTCCGTGTTGCTCTTTTTCATAGATAATTTGCAGTGCATTAGGGTAATGCTCACGCAAACGCCCCATCGGGTCTATAACAATATTTTCATCTGTTAGAATAAATTTTAAGAAATCATCAGATTGATTGTCTTTTGCTTTACTTAAAATATCTGAAAAGTTTCCTTTAATGACACATACTTTTTGTGATGGATCAAATGGTATTTCTTCTATGATTACTTTTCCATCTGCATCTAATTCAATCCAGCACATTGTTTTTTGTGTATTAGATTCATCAAAACTAAATGCTAAAGGTGAACCACTATAACGGATATGTTCTTCTTTTACTTTTTGTGGACGGTGTAAATGCCCAAGTGCTACGTAATGCGCGTCTTTAAATAAATTAGCTGAAACTGTTTCTATTCCACCTATCATCAAAGGGCGTTCACTCTCGCTCGGATTGCCACCTGTAACAAAAGCATGTGCCACAACAACCCACCTTGTGTTTTCAGGAATGTTTTTGCGTGCCGATTTAATTTGATGTTCAAGTACATCAGAGGGGTTATTAATATCAGTACTATCAAAACACTCACGCGCGATAAACTCTTTGCCATATGGCAAAGCTGAAAAAGCAACCTTACCATGTTCATCTTTTAAAATGAGCGGTTTTTCATTATTGCTTAAAGAGCCTCGAATAAGCACTCTATCGGGGTTTGCAAGTGAAGAATTGTTTTCAATTACATCGCCACCATCATGATTACCTGCAATTAATATTATTGCACTATTTGTTTTGTGGTAAATATTGGCAATAAATTCATTGAATTGTTTAATAGATGATTGCGGTGGTAACGAACGATCGTAAATATCGCCAGCTATAATAATTGCATCAGGTTTTCTTTTATGAGTAACATCAAATATCTGGTCTAAAATTTCTGCATGACAGTTTTCTAGAGATTTACCATCAAAATTACGTCCCAAATGTAAATCAGCTATATGTAAAATTCTCATAATATCTTATCTTATCCTATCACCATCATTTGCAAAGTGCATATTACTTTTTTATTATCTATCAATGCAAGTATTATTACTATTATTAGGATAGGCTATCTTACTCTCAATCCATGTTTGCAAGTCACATTAATATATAAGGGGGATTTACGGCATAGCTTTGCCTCGCATTTGGTGCAAAGCGGGGTTAGCTTACCGATTATCGGGCGGTTGTTAGGGCATACGCAAGCGCAAACCACCATGCGCTATGCTCACCTTGCCGATAAACCCCTGCGCGAGGCAACTAACTTATTTATGCGGGGCAAGTAAAATGTTTAAAGTTGCTAACATAAGTTTAAAGTTGTAGAGTGACCATAATATGATTAAATCATTCAAAAAGCGCAATGATGCTGAAAATATATGGAACGAAAATTGCGTTAAAAAACTTGATATTCGGGTTCAGGAACGCGCGAATAGAAAGTTATTGATAATAGATACAGCAACGGTGATTGATGATTTAAGGAAACCCGCAAGCAACCGTTTAAAAAAGCTTGAAGGTGATAGAAAAGGTCAGTGGAGTATAAGGGTAAACGATAAATATCGGATATGTTTTAATTGGCAAGATGATGATGCTTATGATGTTGAGTTCACGGATTATCATTAAAAAAGGAATTTGTTATGGCTGAAAAGATACAATTAAAAACCCCTCATGCGGGTGAAATGTTGAAAACTGAATATATCAAAGATATTGATATAAATGCCACGAAATTAGCGCGGTTGATTGATATTGCGCCTAAACGGTTATATGCTATTATAAATGGCACGCAAGCGGTTGATAGTGATATTGATGCAAGGCTATGCAAATATTTCAAGCTATCACAAGGCATGTTTTTACGGATGCAAGCACGGCACGATGAAATGCAAACACGCAGGAATAAATCATCCTATAAAGGAATTGCACGCACGGGCGAACGGTTAGAAAATCAAATTCCTGCGGAGTGAGGGTTGTCAGTTAAGGCTTTACAGATATTTTATATAGACGCGGGCTACCCTTGCATCGCGCCCGATAAGTGGTATCGCACCCCCCTTAAATAATAAAGCGGAGTGCATGTCAACCCCCGCATTAATTATAAAGTGGGCGAGTTACCGCGATAGTCTTTTATTGATGTATCTGCGCCGTTATTTTTGAGGTAGTTATAAACAGCTTGGTTGCCTTCATTGCCTGCGATGTGGAGTGGCGTGCGTCCCATTGCGTCTCTCATATTGATTGAGGGGATAAGGGGGCAGATAAGTGCAGTCTCATCTTCATCTTTATCATAATTACAATTTATGTTGGTTTTAATCGCGTTTGCTTTCGGATTATCAAGCATATCTTTTACATCTTCAACGCTTGCCCCTTTCATAAAGCGTGGATATAATAATTTATGCGTATCAAGCATTGATGCAGGGTAACCCGCTTCAATAAATTCTTCTAGCCAGTAAGTAATGGGGGTACGGTAATAAGTATGATGTCTATAGCTTATTATAGAGCTTCCTTCAAAATTTTTTATTACTACTATGTCATCAGCGCGGTGCTTTTCATCAGGTTTGATATGGGGAATAATTTTTATATCCTCTCTATCTCTGGAAGAACTTCCTTCCCTGAATGTTACATAAATATATAAAGATGCGGTCAATGGCGTCCTCTCAAGAAAACCTTTGGCATTAATATCTGCCCCAAGGCTGAGATAAAGTTTGATTAAATCAATTTTATTCTTGTTTGGTTTTCCACGTTCCCAATAATCCTTTCTCATATTATTTAAGTTATTTTTAACAATCTCAATGATTTCTTCATGGCTTAAATTTGGATCAATATTTTTATAGCGTTTGCTTTGCCAAGAAAAATCAGCGAGAATATTATTGTCGAATGCCTGCCCACCATAATTTAATAGTAATTTTGCAATATTGATACTAGAGGTATATTCCAAAGGGTTAAACCTGCCTGCAAATATTTTATCAGCATGTTCTTTAAGAAAGTGATTTTCAATATGATTTAAAATTTCCTGTTCACGGGTTTGTGGAAAATGTTTGCTATCATCATAAGGATGGGCATAATAAGAATATTCGAAATTAACTTGGTTAAGATAATCGTATAATCCTTTACTCCAACTAAATTCTTTGTTTGCAAATACAGGGCTTGCCAATAGAAAATTAATCAGCAATAAAAAGAAGCTAGCAAGGTAAAACATTTTTTTCATCTTGCTAGCATAAGTTGTTATGTATTTAACTGTCAAGCCATATTTTTATTTCTTTCGGTAGATATTTCTCACGCAAATCAATCACCGTTTTTTGGGCTTTTTGAATGGTTTTTTGTGATGATTTATGGTTCCCTGCTTTCGCAGGGACGACGATGGTTGGGTAGTAAGTTGACATGCATTCCTCTACATTTTTGATATGTTAGCGGGGGTTTGGGGGTTGTGCCGATAAGGCACATCGCACCCCCATAATATAATAATGCGGGGGTTTGGGGTTCCTTGCGATAAGCAAGGTCGCAACCCCTTATTAATTTAATGTTGCCAGATTATTGCGATAATCCATAATTGATGCATCTGCACCGTTATTTCTCAGGTAGTTAAACACGGCTTCGTTGCCTTGTTCGCCTGCGATGTGGAGTGGCGTGCGTCCCATTGCATCTTTCATATTGATGGATGGGGTTAGCGGGCAAATGGGTTCGCCTTTGGTATTTTCATTACAATTTATGTTGGTTTTAATCGCGTTTGCTTGCGGGTTATCAAGCATGTCTTTTACATCTGCCACGCTTGCCCCTTTCATGTAACGTGGATAATGCAACTTATGCGTGTCTAACATTTCAGCAGAATAGCCACTCTCAATAAATTCTTCTAGCCAATAAGTAACCTTGCTTTTGCGGTAGGCATATTTCTTTGTATCAACCTTTGGTTGTAAATTGTTGTAATAATCAGGCAAAGGATTCGGGTCAATCGCTGGCACATCCTCTGGTTCAATATTACCAAAAACAGCTTCTTTATTGTTGTAATCTTCGCCCAGATTGATCCTGATGATTTTAAAATATTCCATATAAGATGCTGTTAAAGCATTGTGTGGCTTGTCATTTCCAACAGTAGCAATGGCATGCACATCTACCCCCAATGATAGATATAATTTTGTCAATGATAAGATACTATTGGTTGAAATATTATACCCAAAATTTAAATAAGCATAGGCATCCTGTTCACTTCTGAAAAGCACATGTTCGCGAACTTCCGCAAGGGTTAAATCTTTCTTGGGGGGGGAAGTATCTGATTGAGGCACAATTAAAATTAAAGATGTATTTTTAGTTTTTTTTGAAATATATAAACCATCTACCCCATAGCGCAAAAACATTTTGGCAAAGCCCAAACTGTTAATAAAAGCATTCAAATTATAGCCTTCATCCAATTCTTTGACATCACCGCTAGCAAAATATTCATCTTCAATTTTTTTGATTAAAAACTGTTCCCGTTCCGCAGGAAATATTTTGCTATCGCGCCATTTACCTGCATGGTAATAATATTCTGCACGAACCAAATTCATATCATACCGAAAGCGACCTTTTAAGGAAGAATCAAAATGCACTGTATCCGCATAAGTATTATTAATGGATAATATGGTAACCATAATGCAAAAAAAAGGATATGAAATATAATGTCTCATACCCTTAATTATGATTTAATTTAGAACCAGCTGTCAAGCCTAATTAAACAAAAAAGCCTTAGTTGGTTTTTAACATTGCGAGGTTTTTACGATAATCCATAATTGATGCATCTGCACCGTTATTTTTGAGGTAATTATAAACCGCTTCGTTGCCTTGTTCGCCTGCGATGTGGAGTGGCGTTCTGCCCATTGCGTCTCTCATATTGATGCTTGGAATTAAAGGGCAGTTATTTTCATCTGCACTACCATCAGTTTCAGCTTCCACACCGCGATAAGGGCAGTTGATATTGACGGCGATTTTATGCGCTTGCGGATTTTCAGTCATTGATTGTATTTCGTCCAAGCTCGCTGACTCCATAAATCGAGGATATAACAGCGCATGGCTATCTAACATCTCAATCGGATATTCCCGTTCAATAAATTCTTCTAGCCAATAAGTAACTGGCGTGCGGTAGTAATGGATAACACTCCGAGAGATAATTTTATTTATCTCTCGCGCTTTCACATTATCAGCACGATGTTTTTCATCAATGCCTATTAAGTTACCATCATCTAACAAACTTTTCCAAACATAATATAATGAATGAAATAGTGCATCATCACCCTGTTCGGTTGTGGCATGAATATCTGTTCCTAAAGCAAGGTATAATTTTGCCAGTTTAATGGCTGTATTGCTGGGTAAATCCGTGCCTAATACTGTGCCTATTACATCAGCAAGACCATCTTCACTAGCATAAAAGATTAGATATTGATGTTCTTCTTCAGTCATAATTTTTACTGCTCTGTTATGCCTGACGATGTCTCGCATTTCCACATTTTCTCTGTAAGTTTTTTTGGTAACACCAATCAATGGCACTGTTCTTTTTATTACATCAAGCATATCAGCTGAAATTGTGCCAGAACCATAATAGTTGTTTGCTCGCATCACAAAATCAAATAAATCAGCACCATAATAAAGTAACAAGCGCGCCATTGGCACATTTGAGATATTATAAAGTAAATTTCCATTTTTTGGTGAACATGGAGCTGTGTGGCTTGAACAAAATAAGGCGCTATCGGCAGAACGTTGCAAATATTTTTCTTCAATGACAGATAGAATTCTTTGTTTACGCCCTACTGGAAAATAACTATCATCATCATAGGTATGGGCATAATAGGCATATTCATTACGAATTGTTATTAAATAAGAAGCTAAAAACCTATGCAAAATTTCCTTTCTAACATAGCGGGTACTTTCTGGGTCGCCATTAATATGTTCAAAATAATTATCAATATTTTCATCATCAAATGCGTAAAGTGGTTGTAGGGTTGATATGAGACCAATCCATACAATAAAAATAAAAATATAATAACGAAACTTCATCTTACTATATATTGCCATACATAACAGGGTAAGGGAATGAAAATAAATACGCATGCTCTTACCCTATCATTATGTTAGTTGAATATCAAGTTATTCTACAATAACGCGATATTTTGCTAAATCCTTTGTCTCTTTAAGGTTGATTGCAGTTTGTTTTGCATAATGAATCAGAGTATCCAATTCAGAATTATATTCATTGACGCTTTGTAACATTATTTTCAATTCTTGTAATAATTCCGCTAAAGCTTCTAATTTTAATACATCGCGCAATTTACCTGCTTCGAGATAATTTTTAATATTCTCAATGGTTTTTACAACATCTGTTTTATCGCCATTCTTGCTTAATAATCTTTCTGAGGTAAGTAAAGCTTGATGATAAGGACGCCAATCAGCATCAACCCTTTTGATGAATTCTTGATTCAATGGACTGTTAGGCATAAAGAACGCCATCGCATGATATTCGCCTTTCCCTGCAGGGTGGGCGAATTCCACAAATTTATTCACTTCATTCTTCATATCATCTGGCATTTGATGGTTGGGTTTTAGCTGGGCTAATTGTTGTTGCAACTTTTCTGCTGAATCTTGATTGAGCTTATCTTTACTCACAAATTTATATTCCACATGAATATGTTCATTGATAATTTTTTTAGGATTATCAACTTTTTGCTTTATTTGTTTATCGTTATAAAACTGTGCAGGAATAACATAGCTACCAATTCTTTCGTCACGCATTAATCCTTGTCCTGTTTTGACATAGGCGATGGATAAATGACGCAATGTTGTCAGCAATAACCCCTCAGCTTCGTGATATTCCAATAGGGTAATATTTTGCGACCCTCTATTTATATATTTTTCTTCAGATGTATCTTTTGTGATAGCAAAGATTCGCATAATTTGAGGTTGTTGCTTAAATCCATAGCCATATTTCATCACGCCATCATGATTATGGGCAGTATAATCGATGCCAGCATGTGGTGGGGAACGGAAGCCATCTGCCCAAAAACTATGATTGGGGTCGCTGGCAATATTTGTGATGTATTTTTCATCGGTGTTATGTTTATTTAATTGCGTGATAAGATTATTTGCGCCCTTAAAGCGTATCTCCACAATTTCTGAAGTAACTTTGATGGCTACATCATTAAAACGAAAATCTATCGGGTCCTTCATTCCGTGTTCTATCAGAATATCATCAACCATTTTGTTAATGGCTTTAATGGCTTTGTCATCAACCAACTCTTGCGCTTCTGATGCTTTATCTCGCACATCTTGCGGTAAGTTTTCCAGTGTCTTGTTAATTTCCTTATAAAAATTAGTAACACCATAAATAGGGTGGGTTTCCTGCTTTTCATTCGGCATATAACGTTTAAGATAAAAGGCTTGAAAAGGTTTCAACTGTTCTCCTGACTTCAATTTTTGCAAAAGTTGATAGGCATTATGCGGTGCTTTCTGCTTCAACAAAATCTTCTAAAAAATCAGTTACTTTTGTTTTGCGATATTTTTTTTACGTTTTGGGGCTTTTGCAAATCTTGTTCTCTCAGTGGGTACAAAAAGCTCATCGGGCAAGGGTTCAATCGGGCGTGTGGGTTTTTCAGAAAAACGTTGAAAAGAATCATAATAACGTAACGAATGGATAAAAGCATTGGTATCTGAACCAATAATCCCTAATTGAGGTGTAATGCGATGAATATCAGCACCAAGGCTTAAATATAATTGTGCCAAAGCAATAGAATTATCAACTGGTAAATCAACGTTACTTATATCTATTTCTGTTTTGTCATAATATTTATCATAATATTCTTTAATCGATACGGTGATATTTAATGACCCTTCTAAATGAGCCCTTGCCAATGTTCTACTTTGTTGGTTAACAGCTCTAGTTAAAGCGTAATAGGTGTCATTTGGATTAAAACCATATTGCATGAATAATTTAGCAAAAGCCATACTGGGTGGATACGAAAACCTACTCCTTGCATATGTTGCATAGCCATGATGACGTAAATGATTATCCTTTATTTGATTTATTAATATTTTTTCACGTTCTGTAGGAAAAGCTTTTTCATTATTCCATATATGCGCATACCGACCATACTCCATATTAATACTATGTATCTCACTTTCCCATTCTCTAACCAATTCAGGGGTTTGCTTATATTCTTCTCCGTCGTAATGACGGCGCATATCATAGCCTTCTACAGAACTAGGATATTCAATTTTTTCCTCTGCCCAGCCAATAGTGACAATGTTAAAGGATGCAATCAATAGTAATATGGTTAGCACATACCGCATCATATTAATATGATATGATGCGGTGTTACTGTCAAGGAAATATTAATTAATCAATTTATTATAACGGGTGGTCTCATTATAAATATCTTCGCGTACCCTAATATGAGTTTGCGTGGCAAATTGTAATAATTCATTCACTTCTTGCTCATTTTCATCTAAATCTAAAAAAAAGAGCCAGAAGTTTGTTTTCTTCTGACTCTTTTCTTTAACTTATTCTAAATAATTATTTAGCGGCTTCTTTATCGCGCAATCCATCGCGGTAAAGTGCTTTGCCCAAAGCAACACACATAAGCCCCATCACCATCGTAAATGGCAATGCACCAATAATCATGGCATTTCTAAGCGCTACCATTGGGTCTGAACCATTGCCAGCTTTACCAGCAACCAGTAATGTGCCCATAACCAATGTTAAAATAATGCCCCACACAATGCGGTGCTTAACGCCTGCATCTTTATCACCACCGGACATAATCGTGTTGATAACCAAAATGCCAGAATCTGCTGATGTTACCAAGAAGGTTAAAACCAGCACCACACACATGAATGTAATCAGTGATAAGAAGAAGCCACTACCAAGCATTTGTTGCAATGTTGCGAATAATTTTGAGCTATTCGATGCGCCAATAATCGCACCATCAGCAATGCCTGATAATTCTAAATCAATGGCGGTGCCACCCAAAATAGTCATCCATGCAAAACAAACTAACGCTGGTAAAAACACGCAACCTACAATAAATTCGCGTATTGAACGCCCTTTAGAAATACGTGCAAGGAATAAACCAACGAACGGTGAAAACGCAATCCACCATGCCCAATAGAAAGTTGTCCAACCGGCTTGCCAACCGAACAAACGTCCGCTTTCACCTGCATCATAAGCTGCTGAAAGTGTTGCTGTATCAAGATTAGCGGCACTGCCGGTTAAGCCTGATACAAAGCCATCAAACGAACCCCACGCATTTGTTGCGCCACCAAATAGCTCGCTTGCAAAAGGTTTCGCCGCTTCAGGTAAAGCAGAAGCAAATTGATTGGCATCAATAGAACTAAAAGCAACAAAGCTAAGCGATAGATAATGCCAAATGTAATCAACCAATGCTGTTGCATAAGTTGTCATTGCGAAAATGAATGAACCAAAAATAATAAAAGTAAGAAGCAAGATAAGCGATAATACCAAATTAAGATTTGAAAGATACTTAATGCCTTTACCAACGCCAGAAACAGCTGAAACAATGGATAATCCCATAATAACAACCAAGCCTGTAATCAGCCCTACTGTGCTAGGCAATGGTGCGCCACTTGATGATTCAACCAACCAATTCATGCCAGTAATTGCATAAAGCCCATCAATAAATTGTGAAACTCCGAAACCAATAGTTACCGATACACCAAGTATTGTTGCCACAACACCAAGCACATCAACCACATGACCCAAAGGACCATTCACATGCCTACCAAATAAAGGCGTTAAAGCAGAACGAATGGTTAATGGCATATTGCGCGTATAAGCATAATAAGCAAGCGATAAGCCCGTTACCACATAAATTGCCCATGCATGAAAGCCATAATGTAAGAATGTATAACGATAGCCAGATTGAACTGCCTCAGCTGTATTGCCGACAACCTGTCTGCTAACCACTTCAGGATTTGAACCCCACAAGCCCAAAGGCTCTGCTGTTGCAAAAACCATCAATCCAACGCCAAGTCCAGCGCCAAACATCATAGAAAACCATGAAAAATTTGAAAATTCAGGTTTTTCGCCAACGTTCCCCATAATTCTCTTGCCTGTTTGCGGGATAATCGCAATCACCAATAAAAAGATTGAAAACATTCCAACAATGATGATATAAAAACTGTTAAAGTTTTTAAGCAAACCCGAATTAAAACTACCAAGAACACTGTTAGCACTCTCTGGCAATACAAGTGCCCAAAGCACAAGTGCTATCATAATGCCCTTGCTAAAAAGAGCAATTTCAAGGCTGTTACCTTCGTAAAACCCTTTAAGACTACGCTTAATTTCTATATTAGTAAATGGTGCTGCTATTGACATGATGTTCCCCCTTTAGAATCTCATAAACAATTAATTAAGCAACCTAGCATGATTTTAATTAATCTGCAAGTGCTGAATCAACAAAGAAGTCGAATTAATCATCATGACTATAGATAATCCCTATGGATAAACCCTATGGATAAACCCTATGGATAAACCCTATGGATAATAATAGCCTAATTTGTTAGACTCTTGGGAATATTTATCACTCTTAGTTTCCAGTTCCTATTGTCCCCCCCAGCGTAATCTGTTAGACTAACCAGCGATACTTTCAGTTACAATTCCTAGTTCCTATTGTCCCCCCCAGCGTAATCTGTTAGACTAGGCTTAGGAATAGGCAGATTTTTTACATGGTTCCTATTGTCCCCCCCAGCGTAATCTGTTAGACTCACGAATGAATTTTTCTTTAACTAATGCCAGTTCCTATTGTCCCCCCCAGCGTAATCTGTTAGACTTTTGACGCCCCGGTTGCCACGCCATTATTAGTTCCTATTGTCCCCCCCAGCGTAATCTGTTAGACTTTGATAAATATTCTATTGTAGTGCTTCCATGTTCCTATTGTCCCCCCCAGCGTAATCTGTTAGACTTTTTTTCAACAACAGAACGCGACTCCGCCTGTTCCTATTGTCCCCCCCAGCGTAATCTGTTAGACTCTACATGATTGAGTTGATTAATTGTTTCTAGTTCCTATTGTCCCCCCCAGCGTAATCTGTTAGACTAGGCAAAAAAAGCGGTAGGCAAGAAACAATGGTTCCTATTGTCCCCCCCAGCGTAATCTGTTAGACTTCAGTCCATAATATGTCGTTCCACTGCCTTGTTCCTATTGTCCCCCCCAGCGTAATCTGTTAGACTTAATACGGTTTTAACAAACAGCTATAATATGTTCCTATTGTCCCCCCCAGCGTAATCTGTTAGACTTGTTATCTACCAATAAGAGGAGTAACCTTAGTTCCTATTGTCCCCCCCAGCGTAATCTGTTAGACTCAATTCTGGAATGTACATTTTTTAATGAATGTTCCTATTGTCCCCCCCAGCGTAATCTGTTAGACTTAAAACTTATAGCTGGAGCAAAGATAATGAGTTCCTATTGTCCCCCCCAGCGTAATCTGTTAGACTTTTTAATCATACCGGAACAATGGAAGAAATGTTCCTATTGTCCCCCCCAGCGTAATCTGTTAGACTTGATGGAAGTGAAAAACCTAAGGTTGAAGTGTTCCTATTGTCCCCCCCAGCGTAATCTGTTAGACTGCGTGGTCATCTTAATGTTGGCAATTTGGCGTTCCTATTGTCCCCCCCAGCGTAATCTGTTAGACTATGATGGTGATGGCACCGGTGGCAAAATTAGTTCCTATTGTCCCCCCCAGCGTAATCTGTTAGACTACAGGCGATTTTGATATGGCTGATATTTTTGTTCCTATTGTCCCCCCCAGCGTAATCTGTTAGACTATGATGGTGATGGCACCGGTGGCAAAATTAGTTCCTATTGTCCCCCCCAGCGTAATCTGTTAGACTTCTCAATAAATTGGTCCATCGAATTTGTCAGTTCCTATTGTCCCCCCCAGCGTAATCTGTTAGACTAAGATGAGCTTAGCGGAGGAATTTTCGGATGTTCCTATTGTCCCCCCCAGCGTAATCTGTTAGACTATTCATTGTGGTAAATCCAGTTGGATGCCCGTTCCTATTGTCCCCCCCAGCGTAATCTGTTAGACTGTTACTAGCGTTGGAATAAGCAGTAATAGTGTTCCTATTGTCCCCCCCAGCGTAATCTGTTAGACTCACATGTTAATCGTAACACTGATTTGTATAGTTCCTATTGTCCCCCCCAGCGTAATCTGTTAGACTGAGAGGATTTTCTTGCATCCGGATCAAAAAGTTCCTATTGTCCCCCCCAGCGTAATCTGTTAGACTCCATCCGCACGGATGGTGATATTATCAAAAGTTCCTATTGTCCCCCCCAGCGTAATCTGTTAGACTTAGTAGCAGAAAGCCCCCGCCCCCAAGTGCGTTCCTATTGTCCCCCCCAGCGTAATCTGTTAGACTACTTCTGCAAATACAACTGTTCTTGCACTTGTTCCTATTGTCCCCCCCAGCGTAATCTGTTAGACTTCTAGCTCACCGTTATCATACCATTCCTTAGTTCCTATTGTCCCCCCCAGCGTAATCTGTTAGACTGCTGTATTGCAACCGCTTGTTCTGCGGCTAGTTCCTATTGTCCCCCCCAGCGTAATCTGTTAGACTTATAAAAAATACTTTCAATATCATTTTTCAGTTCCTATTGTCCCCCCCAGCGTAATCTGTTAGACTAAAACCATGCAAACGTTAAAGCACTAGCACGTTCCTATTGTCCCCCCCAGCGTAATCTGTTAGACTGGCAAGCGCAGAGGTTAGGCAAGACCATGTGTTCCTATTGTCCCCCCCAGCGTAATCTGTTAGACTATCATTATTGGTAGCTTATTTGAATTCTTGGTTCCTATTGTCCCCCCCAGCGTAATCTGTTAGACTCACTACCAATTTTATGTTTATAGTCTGGGGGTTCCTATTGTCCCCCCCAGCGTAATCTGTTAGACTGCCGGGGAAGTTTTCTTGCACATTTTTTAAGTTCCTATTGTCCCCCCCAGCGTAATCTGTTAGACTTCATAAATGAATAATCCCAATCACCATGCAGTTCCTATTGTCCCCCCCAGCGTAATCTGTTAGACTCTGCAAGCGAACCAATTGTAGTTTCAATATGTTCCTATTGTCCCCCCCAGCGTAATCTGTTAGACTATTTTTAATTCCTTTAACTTAAAATTGGCAGTTCCTATTGTCCCCCCCAGCGTAATCTGTTAGACTATTCTATCAGCAAGGGGTTTAGTCTTTTGCTGTTCCTATTGTCCCCCCCAGCGTAATCTGTTAGACTTGCTTTCTTTCTTTATCCCACAATTCCATTGTTCCTATTGTCCCCCCCAGCGTAATCTGTTAGACTACAATCTATCGACCGTTCGGCTGAATTGCAGTTCCTATTGTCCCCCCCAGCGTAATCTGTTAGACTATTGATTGTTATGGGGTCGAATTCATAATAGTTCCTATTGTCCCCCCCAGCGTAATCTGTTAGACTAACCCACGAATTCACGCTGTTTAATTGTGCGTTCCTATTGTCCCCCCCAGCGTAATCTGTTAGACTAATTGAAACTTTATGCGATGCGAAAAGTGCGTTCCTATTGTCCCCCCCAGCGTAATCTGTTAGACTCTTGTAATGGTTTTATATCACCATTTTTTTGTTCCTATTGTCCCCCCCAGCGTAATCTGTTAGACTTAATGAAAAAACTGCTCGTAACGATGCTAAGTTCCTATTGTCCCCCCCAGCGTAATCTGTTAGACTGGAAAAAGTTTTATAGGTAACAAGAAAGGAGTTCCTATTGTCCCCCCCAGCGTAATCTGTTAGACTTTTTTTTTTAATCGTTAAGGGCAAGCATGCGTTCCTATTGTCCCCCCCAGCGTAATCTGTTAGACTTCGCCTGCCCAACATTCGCTGCGTTCCCCTGTTCCTATTGTCCCCCCCAGCGTAATCTGTTAGACTTACCATTGGGATGCCAAGACTTAAAAAGTCGTTCCTATTGTCCCCCCCAGCGTAATCTGTTAGACTTGTTTGCAAGCGCGAGCGACTGCTTCCTGTGTTCCTATTGTCCCCCCCAGCGTAATCTGTTAGACTAAAACGTATATCTGTACAGCATGGAAGCTCGTTCCTATTGTCCCCCCCAGCGTAATCTGTTAGACTTAAATTTTTTTGCACTATTTCCAATATTAAGTTCCTATTGTCCCCCCCAGCGTAATCTGTTAGACTGAGCAACCGCAAGGCAATGCGCAAAATTTTGTTCCTATTGTCCCCCCCAGCGTAATCTGTTAGACTAAATTATCGGCATTATCAACATACTTCTTAGTTCCTATTGTCCCCCCCAGCGTAATCTGTTAGACTTATTGGCAAATTTCCACCGGTTGATATTGGGTTCCTATTGTCCCCCCCAGCGTAATCTGTTAGACTTCAGCTTACTACTTTCATACCATTCTTCACGTTCCTATTGTCCCCCCCAGCGTAATCTGTTAGACTAAGCATCATTGCGTTACTTCTATTGGTTTTGTTCCTATTGTCCCCCCCAGCGTAATCTGTTAGACTTGTAGCACCTGCCCCTACTGTTAAAGTATAGTTCCTATTGTCCCCCCCAGCGTAATCTGTTAGACTATTTATTTTAATCAATGTTAAAGATATTTGGTTCCTATTGTCCCCCCCAGCGTAATCTGTTAGACTAAGCATTAGATAAGGGCTTGACGTTATTAGATTTTTTTGCTATGTTTAGCGGTATAGATTACGAAATGGGGTGGGGCCTTAGGTAACAAAGAATAAATTGTAAAGGGAAGGGGTTCGCCTCTTTCCACTTACTTCTTAAAATAAAAGCAACTGTTCTTGCTTTTGGGGCAGTATTTCTGTTTGTTTGCCGTAGAAATTAATGCTCATGCCATATTGCTTATCCGTCATGAAAAAGAAGGTTATATGCCCATCATGTGGAATTTTTTTCTGCAAACGAATGGTTTCCGATTTTGCTTTTTCTAAAGTAGGGAAGTGTCGCATATAAACCGAATATTGCAACATAAAAAACCCATCTTCTAAGAGTTTTTTACGAAAATCTGTATATGCCCTGCGCTGTTTTTTCGTATGAGTGGGCGTATCAAACGCACAAATTAACCACATAATTCGCCAACCATTGAGTGACATTATTAATATCAGGAATCAGGAAACGATAGTTTCAATTTTGGATTTGTTAATGCCCGCACATAACTATTGACTGTTACTTCTATACCCGAAATCAACCGATGATTTTTATCCGATAAAGTGACGGTAAGTTCTAAAATATTTCTAACCAATTCAGCCTTACTTTCAGGGGTAAGTGCATCTTGATAGTTTTTTTGATACATATTCAACACGATTTTATCAATAAGAGGGCGGTAAGGTTCCATAATATCTTCTACCAAATTAAAGGGGTTGTCTTTACGAATATGACCAACTCCAAAATTTAAACATAAGCCCGTTCCTGCCAACGCACGCGCAATCAAAGAACGGATGATTGCATAGCCATAGTTTAAATGCTGATTGATAGGGTGTTCCGCATGTTGCTTTTCGCGCTTGGTATTGGCATTTAAGATTTTAAAAAATTCTTGCCAATAAATCATTGCCGCTTGTGCTTCATGCTGGTAAGCATTCTCATTCGTCACCGTTTTTGCTAAACGTAGCAAACGGCTACTATGGTCACTTTTTATATCTAGCAATAGTTGTGCCTGTGCTTGAATTTTTTGAATGATAATAAATCTCCACCATGTTTTAGCAATATCGGTTTTAATATATTTGGCTTGCAACCAAGGGTTTTTCGCGCCTTGAAAATTAATCTGCATGGGAATTTGTGTGGCAATGGGTAAGTGCTTTTCATCGGCTACAATCAATAATGCCCCAGCTTTGGCACAGGCAATTAACGCGCTTTGCGTGAGAGTGATTTGATAGTGATTCAGGATAATGACCGCGCAATCATCTGGCATAAGAGGGGTGGGGACACCATCTTGCTTTTTAATCATTAATCGTTTGGTATCAATATAAAGATGGCACGGATTATCGATATGGATAAAATGATATGCCATGATGCTTAAATAGCCTTGCGTAATGTTTTTAATTTACCGTATAATTGCCCTTTGGTTTTCATTAATTCAAGATTAGCAAATGACGCTGTTATCATTTTTAATGTTTTAATTTTTATGGTGCCAAAGGCTTGCGTTTCATTGGCTAATTTATAGAAGATACCTTTTTGACTGTTAAAGCTACAAATTTCATAAAATTTTTGGTCTTTGCTATTAAAAACAATGTCGCCCTTAAATAAACCATTTTCATGATATTTCTTTGGATTTTTTTTATAGTGCAATTTTGTTACAAGTTGAATTTTTTGCTTTTCGCCAATTACCGCGCAAGCATAACCATCACTTAGCTGCACAGATTTTGTTTGAGGGTTATAATAATCTTGTTCAGAATTATACTTCATTGGATATTTTTTGTAATAAATTGCCTTCACTCGTTTAACTAAATTTTTACTGTTTTTTGGGTAATAAATTTGCTGAATGGCGTCTTTGACAGGAATTTCTTGGGCTTGTTTTTCTTTAAGTTGCTGTAACATATTTTGCTTAATATCATTATCATAGATTCGTTTTTCAATATTTTCTAACGTCTTTTCATAATCCGCCTTTAATAATTTTGTAACAGGTTCACGCACCACCAATAAATTATCTTCTTTCAGCGCGTATAATGTTTCTTGAAAGAATCCACCACTGCCATATCTATCGGGTTTCTGCCAAACCACAAATCCTGCTAAATAATTCAGCAATGTTTCCCGCAAACTTGCAAAACTTACCTGCGCCTGCCAGCCTTTTAAGAAACCCTTTTTATGATAATAGCCTGAGGCACTGTTCAGCATAGAACGGTTACATAGCCCCAAGATTGCGGCATCTATCAGATGATGGCGATGGTCGCATCGTTTATCGAACATATATTTTTCTACAGCACGATTTTCGTGATTGTCGTAATCTTCTTTTTCAATAACTTCACCCTGTTTATTATAAAGTGGGCGGTCTTCTTTTAAGCGAAGCTCTGGCAATACGGAATTAATATTTAATTGCTTGCGTAACTGCCCCGTTACAAGTCCGCGCATGGGAATAATATCGGTATTTTTAAGCGCACCATTCGACCATTTGACTAATTTTTTCTGTAGTAAACGTGCAATATAAGCCGTTTCGGTATTGCGCCTATCCATTGCACCATCTTGAATGCCACGCGGTTCTTCCTTAGAGGTAAGAAGTTGGGCTTTACGGTATAGGATAGCATCATAGCCGATAGGTTTTCTTGGCTTGATTTTTTTACCATTTTTATCAGTTTCTGTATCATAATCTTTGCGGTATTCTTTGGCAGTATTTTTAATATGATTCCAGCCTTGCTCATTGATAATACCTGCCTGATAGGCTTGATAAGGCGTATAATTACCTTTCTTTTCATTGATTGCACGCTCTACAAGCACCAAATTACTACGCCCGTTACCGCCACCTTTTGCTTGCGGAATAATATGGTCAATTTCATAATTTTCTAATTGCGTGATTTCAATAGATTGCCCTGTATAGGCACATTTGTAATTTTGCTCTTTGCATAGGCTAAGGCGTTTTACATTTTTATCATGGGGCGTGATGCCATATTTTTGTAATTCTGTAATTGAGCTTTCGCGCATTCCGCGATTCTTTTTAATTTTACTATTGGTGTCATTGCGTTTTTCTGTGGATTGCTTTAATTCACGCATCAATTCCAATGTGATTCTGCTAGGGGGTGACCCCATTTTTCTTATCATATCTTTGTAAAGTGCTTTAACCTGACGAATCGATTTTAGAATGATAGGGTTGGTCACCACATCATCTAAATCTAATTCTTGATAATCAAGCTTTACAACGGCTTCAGTCTTATCGCAATGTGTGGTTTGCATGGTGTTAGCCAGTTCGCTATAGGCTTTTGCAGAATAATTGCCACGCCCTTTTTCTAACCCTAATTCAGTAAGTGTGCCAAATTTTTTATGTGTGCTTATGTTAATTAAAAAGCTGGTAATTCTTTGATATTGTTTTGGCTCATAATGATAAGATTTATCAACTTTTAAGATTTCTGTAAATTTTTGCTGTAAAATTTCAAAAGAATTTTCTTTAATGTAATTCGGGTCTGGTAAATTGGCTAAAATTAGCATTGCCCCGGCTTGTTCTGATTTTTCAAGCCTTTGCCATTCAGCAACCAACCCTAATTTTTGCATGGCATGAAAGGTTTTATTCCCTACCAACGATTTATTCGTATTATTCGGGCTATCAATCGTGAATTTTTCTTGCAAATTTAGCAATTCATAAATTTCAGCAAATGTTAATTCATCAGTTTCATGCAGGGCATTATGGATTGAATCTTTCTGAGCCCCTATTAGTATCGTCTCGTTGGATAACCGTAAATTAGCAATCTGGTCTGCGATTCTAAAATCTTGGTAATCAGGATGCGCTTTAGGAGCAACTTTACAATTTTCTTCGTAAGGGCAATCTCCAATCGTATTAATATCCCATTTTAACGGACGCTGTTCTAAGATATTCTGGCGCAAGGCTTCTTCATATTTAATAAGCTTATTCTGCTCTTTCTTAAAAGCACCATCAGGAAAGCTTGTGTAATTTTCTTCTAAGAATGGATGATGCTTTTTCTGCTCATCAAGAATTTGCTTAAATTCTGCTTCTAACAAAAATCTTGCATAATAATAAGCTTTAGGGTTTTCAGCATCTTCTTGCAATTTACGCCATGGTTTGCGTTCATCTTTTGCGGCTTCTTTGCGTTCTAACAGATATTCCCCTAGCGTTTTATCGGTAATATCACCTGCTAATTCTTTATATTCTTTTAAGTGTTTTGCACCGCGATTTTGCAACATATTCAAAAATACAGAAAATAACTGATAAATATCTAATGCCTCTTCTGAGGCTTTTTTCCGAATTTCATAAATATTTTCAGCAAATTCATGGCGTTTTAATTTTTCTTCATCTAACCCTAAACTTACAGCAATATGGAGCAACTTTCTTTTATTTGCTGCTCTGCGCTGAATTTGCCTTCTTGCACCACGGCTTGTTCTTCTATTTTGATTAAGCAAAACCAGATTGTCTGGATTTATTGGTTCAGAAAAAACAGTTGAATCTAATAAGGCTAATTGTGTTGCCTCTAAATTATCATCGCAAATATAAGCACTTAACGCACATGAAGCCGTGCCAACATCTAATCCCATTATCCATTTTTCAGCCATTACGCACCCCTAAATTTTATTTTACAACCCTTTATAGCAAACTTTTTTATGTTTTTCATCTTAATTGTAAAAAATTAAAGGTAGTTCCATATTTTTGTGTAATTGTGCAAATTGTGTCAAACGAAATGCCGATATTCCCAAAATAATGAAGCGGGGGTTTGGGGGTCGTGCCGATAAGGCACGTCGCACCCCCATAATATAATGATGCGGGGGATTGGGGGTCGTGCCGATAAGGCACGTCGCACCCCCATTTGCTATGATAATGTTAAGTAGTGCGGGGGGATTAAAAGGGGGTTATGGCAAGATGGTGGGCTTGCACTGGGTTCCCACTATTTTGCGTAGCAAAATCGAGGGTGTGCTTGTCCTCACCATCGATAAGCCATACCGCACCCCCTTTATAATTAATGAAATGTCGCACCCCCATAATATAATGAAGCGGGGGATTGGGGGTCGTGCCGATAAGGCACGTCGCACCCCCATAATATAATGATGCTTTCGCAACAATACGGAATTTAGTGTGAGTCACAGCGAGGGGGTTAAGGCAATCGAGATTTTGATATGTGGCACAGCGGGGGGTTGTTAAGCCCAGCCTCCTCATCGATATTTCTAGGCACGAGCGGGGGATTAAAAGGGGGTTATTTTTTGATGATGGGCTTTTGCCTCATCGAAAAAAAATGTCGCACCCCCTTTATAAATAATAAAGCGGAGTGTATGTCGACCCCCGCTTTATTTAAGAGTTGCCAGATTATTGCGATAATCCATAATCGATGTATCTGCGCCGTTATTTTTGAGGTAGTTATAAACAGCTTGGTTGCCTTGTTCACCTGCGATGTGGAGTGGCGTGCGTCCCATTGCATCTCGTATATTGATGCTTGGAATTAAAGGGCAGATAAGTGCAGTTTCATCTTCATCTTTATCATAATTACAATTTATGTTGGTTTTAATCGATATGTGCTTTCGGGATTATCAAGCATTGTTTTTACATCTTCAACGCTTGCCCCTTTCATAAAGCGTGGATAATGCAACTTATGCGTCTCAAGTATTTCAGCAGAATAGCCGCTCTCAATAAATTCTTCTAGCCAGTAAGTAACGGGCGAACGGTAAAAATGAGTATCTATTTTATAATAAATATCATGCTCTGGTTTTTTAAGGTCATCTGCACTGTGTCTATTATCAGGTTTAATATAAGAATCTTGTGTAACACGTCCTCTCGTTAATTAGGCTTCATGTAATGTTTTTCTAAGTGTGTCGCCCCATCTTTTTGCATCTGCAGCCATATCAACCCCCAATCCTAAGAATAATTTGCTAATATCGATAGCAATATCACTGGGTAAATCAGGAGACCATGAATGCGACCTAGATTGCAAAGCTTTGATAACTTCATTATGATTTTCAAAATGTTGAATTTTTTTTCGTCCTTTCTGTCTTGTAATCCATCCTATATCAAAAGAGCCAAAACGAATTTCATTCTGATGAAAAGGATTGCCACCATAACGCAGTAATAATTTTGCCATTGCCAAACTATGGCTATAATTTAGCGGATTAACCCAAAAATAACCTTCGATATTTGTTTCAACGGGGACGGGGTAAGGTTTATCTTTTAAGAACTGATTTTCAACATGAGTTAAGATTTCTTGCTCACGCGCTTCAGGAAAGTAAGAACCATCATCATAACGATGTGCATAATAAGCATATTCAGGATCAATTTCATAGAAATATTCTTGAAATTTTTTTGTATTTTCAAGATTGGCTTTTTGTTCAACTGTTAGAAATTGTTCTGCAATCGCGAGCTCGTAACAACTAAAGATTGTAACAGAAAAAAACAGGATAGAGAGATAAAAATATTTTTTCATGCCTCTATCCTATAGTTTCACTCACATCAAAGTCAAGATTTTTTTATCACTTTAGTTTGCTTTGGTCGCAATATATCATCTAAATCAAGTGCAGTTTGTTTCGCATCTTGGATTAGCTTATCAATGTCATCATTACGTGTTCCTACTTCTGCCAATAAGGTTTGCAGTTTTTGTAATATTGCAATGATGGTTTCTAACCATAAAATATCACGTGAAATATTACCATTAAGATTTTCTTGAACATGTTTTATTATCTCATCGGTTGAAAGAGAATTGTTTTTTTGCAAATTTTCTAATGAATCTTTTGTTTCTATAAGCCAATTTTGCTCAATCATATTCAAAAATTGCTTGTTCAAGGCACTATTGGGTGAGAATAAGGCAATGCTATGATAATCATTGCCCTCAATCATTGGCTGTACCAGCCTTACAACATCATCAGCAACATTGCTAAATTTTTCAAGGTTAAATTTTTCACCACTGGTAAAATCATTTAAATATTCCGGTTTGGCAAGACGCCGTTCAATATGCCCATGCTCTTTTGCTTTTTTCAAAAGGTCTTCTTTTGCATAAGGCGGTTTCTTTTCTGATATTGCATAAGTGCCAATTTCTTGCCCTTGCTGCAAATCATCACCAAGATTACGATAAAGCTTTTGAACATGCCTGAATTTAGTTAGCAAAACACCATGATCTGGGTGATATTCAAGAATAGTCACAGTATGATTATCGCTAGGTGTTACCTTGAAAATTTTAGCAATTTCAGGTCTTGCCTTAAAGCCATATTGGTAAGTAATTTTGCCATCACTCTCATAATGAGCTGTACTATCGATGCCTTCATGGAAACGAAAAATTTCTTCTTTTTCGGTATTGAGTTTGCCTGCAAGAAGTTGTTTAACAGTCTCATCAGCAAGTTTATCTGCAAATTCTTTTGTCATTCTGATTTCCATAAAATTAGAGGTCAGCTTAAGCGTTAAACCATAATGTGGCATCTCAATGCCCTCTTTTGTAATCCTCCTTTCTTCTTTTTTAATTTGGTCAATCACCTGTTGCATTAATTTAATCGCTTTTTCATCAACCAATTCTTGCGCTTCTGATGCTTTATCTCGCACATCTTGCGGTAAGTTTTCCAGTGTCTTGTTAATTTCCTTATAAAAATTAGTAACACCATAAATAGGGTGCGTTTCCTGCTTTTCTTTCGGCATGTAACGGCTAAGATAAAACGCCTCAAAAACTTTCAACGGTTGTTCTGCTTTCAATTTTTCCAAAAGCTGATAGGCATTATGCGGAGCCTTTTGTTTCAATTCCTGCTCGGTTTGGTAATTTTCCAAAAAGCTTTGGGCGCGGTTCGGCATGGCATCTAGCATATTGTAACGCACCAATTCATCATGCAGAATATCTAGCTTTTGCAATTCGTGGTCGCTGGGCTTTTGCCCATTTTCAATGCGCGATAAAAGCTGTTCGTAAATGGGAAGCTCACTTTTAACATGAGATGATAATTTTTCTGGCTCAATCAATTCAAAAAATTTCTTCATTTCCTCATTCTTATTGCTGAATGTTTCATCCACGTTTTTTTTACTTTCTTGTGGCAGTTGTGAAATATGATGAGGGTTGCTGGCAATTTCATAAGCAAGTGAAGATTTTTCTTGCTCGGTTAATGTTGCTTTTTTCTCTATTTTCTTGAGACTTTCTATTGTTTTCTCATTAAAGTTAAGTTGCTTGCCCCGATAATTCATCAAATTATCAAAAGCTTTTTCAGGCAGTTCCGATAATTTACCTGCTTGGTCAATTTTTTGGATAAGCTCATCAGTTTGGTGATTGCCCGCAAAATTCTGCTGACATTGTGCTTTGCAAAGTTCAGTCATTAAGGGTTCCGAAAGATTCAGATAACGGTTTATATCAAGCAGAGTACGCAAATCTCTATCGTTGCTAATATTTTAATGCGGGGGTCGACATATACTCCGCTTTATTATTTAAGGGGGGTGCGACATACGCTTCGGCATATTGGCGGTGCGCCTATGCCTCGCTATGTACCCCCCTTAATAACCCCCCGCTGTACCAAACATTGGTATCGAAAGTGTGGTAAGGGGTGCTTAATAAGATTCAGAAGAAACGAAAACGCGGGGGAAAAGGGGGCTATCGCAAGGAACCCCAAACCCCCGCTATTATTCTCAATAACCATCGGTAATGTTTTTCATCCCCGTGAACGCAAAAGCTATGTGCTCCTTTGTATCTGTTTAACATAATACATGAATAACACAACTATAGATTGTGTTATTTCTATATAAAATGTTTTAATACAAGGAAATTGCCTATTTATGTTCATAAAAAATTTAATATTACTAAACAGCAATAAACCTTATATCTTATTTGTATCATATGTAAATAAGGTTGTAAAGAACAAAATTAGAATAATAATATTTATTATTTAAGGGGGGTGCGACATACGCTTCGGCATATTGGCGGTGCGCCTATGCCTCGTTATGTACCCCCCTTAATAACCCCCCGCTGTACCAAACATTGGTATCGAAAGTGTGGTAAGGGGTGCTTAATAAGATTCAGAAGAAACGAAAACGCGGGGGAAAAGGGGGCTATCGCAAGGTGATGGGCTTGCCCTCATCACCGAGAAGTGAGGTCGCAATCCCGTATTAATAATTTAGGGTGCGGGGGATTGCATAGGCGCTAGCCGATTTCCCCCGCAAATAATGTGTCGCAACCCCATAATATTAATGCGCGGGGGGGTTTGGGGTTCCTTGCGATAAGCAAGGTCGCAACCCCATAATATTAATGCGCGGGGGTTTTTGGGGTTCCTTGCGATAAGCAAGGTCGCAACCCCATATAAGAGAATGCTAGCTTTGCCAGCTCAAGCGAATTAATGCAACACAATTTAATTGACAGCCTCAAATAATTGAGATAGGCTGATATTGGACATGCGATTATTAAGAATTGTATAGTGAAATGGGGGGCAAAACTATGGCTGATAATTTTAATCAACATGCTGATATGGCATTAAACCTGATTGATTTAGACCGTTACCCGATTGCTGATATGAATCAAGGGGTGGGTGCTGAATTTTTACAAGAATGCCAAACTCATATGGAGATGCATGGCTGGTGCAATTTCGGAGGTTTCTTAAAACCCGAAGCGTTGGAAGCAGTCACGAAGGAAGCCAATGATTTACTGCCAACTGCTGAAGTTCTCACTATCAAGCGCAATATTTACCAATCTAAAATTGATACATCTCTGCCAGAAACTGATGCACGGGCAAAAGAAATGACTCATGTTTCTGTGCAATTGGCAGATGACCAAATTCCGGCTGAAACATTACTTCAAAAACTTTACAAATCTGCGATACTCACTGAATTTGTGCGTCGGGTGCAAAAGAAAGAACAGCTTTACCGTTGCACCGACCAATTTCAGGCGTTGAATGTTGTGGCATTACGCCCTAATAATTGGCATGCGTGGCATTATGATACCATTGAATGCACGGTAACTATGTTATTACAGGCGGCTGAAAAGGGCGGTGATTTTGTGTTTTTGCCCAATTCTCGGACGGACACCACAGAAGACCGTGAAGCGGTTGACCGTTTATTGACGGGCGACACATCGAAGGCGGAATCCTTTGCACGCGCGCCGGGTGCTTTTACGTTATTCAGAGGTGGCTATTCGCTCCATGGCGTTACACAGGTTGAGGGCAATATCCCTAGGGTAACTGCTATTATGACTTATGATGAACAGCCTAATCGTATCATTAAAGATGAGGTGAATGTCATGATTTATGGGCAACGTGCCAAAAATATTTTGGCGTCTCAACAGCAACTTTAGAGTCAATTATCAGAATGATTGAGTAAGAAATTTATGATGAAAACAGCTTTGTTGGTGATAGATGTGCAAATGGCGTTTGTGCATGATGATGATGCAGGCGCGGAGCGTTCTTGCCCTGAAGCATCGGAAAATATCAAATTACTGCTACAAACATGCCGTGAACGTGGCGATATGATTATCCATATCCATCATCATGCAGATGATAGAGACGACCCATTTTACACAAATTCTGCTGGTGTGGAAGTGCAACCTTTTGCAAAACCGCTTGAGGGTGAGAAGCTAGTGATTAAACATGTGGGAAGTGCTTTTGCGAATAACACGTTAGAAGCAGATTTACGAAAAGCAGATATTGACCGTTTGATTGTATGTGGCGCAACCGCAAATCATTGTGCGGAATCAACGGCACGGGCGGGTGGTGATTTAGGCTTTGATACCATTTATGTCTCGGATGCTGTTTGGGCATATGGCGCAACCAGCCCTAATGGTGTGTTTCATGATGCAGAACAGATACATTCAATTACCCTTACCAACCTTCATGGCGAATTCGCAACGGTTATGCCAACGTCAAATATATTGGAATTATAAAGCGGCTATTGCCGTAAGGGCTGGTATAAGGGTTGGTTGGTATGCGGGTGCGGCGTGCTTTATCAGCACGACCCCCAAACCCCCGCGTTATAAATCAACGCATTTTATTGCATTATAAAAATTATTTTGTTATGGTTATTCGGTTATTAAAAAACCATCATTATTACACTAAAATGCAATATCAATAAGTCATATTTAGGTCACGTAAGGGAAGTCATTATGTCCGACAAAAAACCAACAATATCATTCAAAAAAGACGGACCTATCAAGGTTGCAGGGCTTGATGATTTCAGGAATTCACGTGGCGAAGCTATTAAAGCGCGTGAGAGTATGTCGCTTTGCCGATGTGGTTATTCAAAGAACAAACCCTTTTGCGATGGACAACATAATTCAATAGGCTTTAGCGATGAAAAACAAGCAGATGCGGTTGCGGATTCGCTTGATGAGCATAAGGGTAAAAATATTACCATTTTAGATAATCGTGGGCTTTGCGCCCATGCCGGTTTCTGCACCTCAGAATTGCCACAAGTGTGGAACGAAAAAACATGGTCAGATGCTGATGCGGCAACAAAAGAAGAAATTATTGCCACCATTGAAAAATGCCCATCAGGCGCGCTATCTTATGTGATTGATGGCAAAGTTCATAGCAATTATCATGGTGATGAGACGCAGATTCAAGTATCGCGCAACGGGCCTTTCTTGGTGCGTGGTGATTTTGCGCTTGATGCCGAAACGCTTGATGGCAACAGCGACGACCATTACGCGCTTTGCAGATGTGGGCAATCAAAAAACAAGCCTTTTTGTGATGGCTCGCATTGGTATGCAGGCTTTAAGGATAATGAAGATATTACCATTGCCAATGCCAATCGTGATGCAGGTGATGGCGAAGAAGAATGGGCGGAAATTGCCAAAACTGGTGATTTTAAGATTGATGAGGTTAAGGTTATTCAGCTAAGCCATAAAAGGATTGCCGTAACCAAAACCGATAAAGGTTTCTTTGCGGTGGATGCGCGTTGTCCGCATCAGGGTGGACCCCTTGGTGATGGCGAAGTGTGCGAGGGTAAAATCAGATGCCCATGGCATGGCTTTAAGTTTGATTTAGCATCGGGCAAAGGCGTTGGCAATGACCATTCGGTGGATACGATAACGCTAAAAGAAGAGGATGGCACGTTACTGGCATTGATGCCAAAACCCAAACGTTCTGATTGGACTGTGAGCCATTTGATGATGGAAACCCTTGCAGAATTTGGCGTTGATACGGTGTTTGGCATGGTGGGGCATTCCAATTTAGGCGTTGCCGAAGCGGTGCGCGTGCAAGAACAAAAAGGTGCGATGAAATTTTTCGGCATTCGCCATGAAGCCGCCGCCGCTTTTGCGTGCTCGGGCTATGCCAAAGTTAAGAATATGCCCGCCGCTTGTTTGGCGATTGCAGGGCCCGGCGCAACCAATTTATTAACGGGTCTATGGGATGCAAAAATGGATCGCGCGCCTGTGATTGCATTGGCTGGGCAAGTGGATTCTCAAGTGGTAGGTCCCGGCACATTTCAAGAAATTGATACGCTATCGGCATTTCAACCTGTCTCTAATTTTTGCCATACCGTGCTTTCTGATAGCAATCATTCCGAGCTTGCCGCTTTGGCATGCAAAAGCGCGATTATCAATCGTGATGTTTCAACATTGATTTTCCCTGATGAAATACAGGTGCAGGATATTGCCAATGTTGGACCTGCGCGCCCCGAAGGTAGAATTAGCAGTACCAATATTTCACCCCCCCAAGAAGATATTTCCCTTGCTAGCACACGCATTGCGCGTTCAAAAAAGCCACTTATCATTGTTGGTTATGGCGCGAAGCAGGGCATGGAAAATGTTTTGGCACTGGCTGAAAAATTAAACAGCCCTATCATTACTACCTTCAAAGGCAAGGGTTTGATTGCGGATAATCACCCGCTTGGTGGCGGGGTGCTTGGTGCCAGTGGTACGCCGGTTGCCAGTGAATTGATGTCGGAATCTGATTTGCTGATTGTGTTTGGCGCGTCTTTTTCCAAACATACCGGCATTGACCAGCATCGGGCAATTATTCAGGTGGATTTTGACCGCATGGCATTGGGTAAATTCCATGCTGTGGATACGGCAGTGTGGGGCGATATTGGCATCAGTGCCGATATGATGGCAGAAAAAATAACGGATACGCAATGCGAAAACCAGCGGGCAACATTGCAAAAATTATGGAAAAATTGGCGGACAGAAAAATCCCAACGCGCGCAAGAGAATAATCAAAAAGGCATTAATTCAGCTGTGCTTTTTGATAAATTATCACCGCATGTGCCAGAAGATGCAATTTTAAGCGTGGATGTTGGCAATAACACTTATTCATTCGGGCGTTATTTTGAATGTAAAGGTACGCAAAGCGTTATTATGTCGGGCTATTTGGGCTCGATTGGCTTTGGCTTTCCGGCATCAATGGGTGCGTGGGCGGCTGTAAGAGGTAAGCAAAAAGTTGTTGCTGTTGCGGGTGATGGCGGATTTGGGCAATATCTGGCTGAATTCACCACTGCGGTAAAATATGGCATGAATATCACGTTGATTTTATTGCATAATGGCGAGCTTGGTAAAATTTCTAAAGAACAGCGCGATGGCGAATGGCAGGTGTGGCAAACATCTCTGCAAAATCCTAATTTTTCAGAATATGCAAAATTATGTGGTGGCGATGGCGTGCGTGTTGAAAAACAAGAAGATTTAGATAAAGCCTTTGCAAAAGGACTGGCATCACCAAAACCGTTCATTGTAGAAATCATGACCGACGCGTTATTGACGTAGCATTATCGCTTGGGCTAGCAAAGCCAAACCTGTGCTATTTCGAGTGCTTATGATTTTCACTTATTACTGACTTAACATGCTGGTGGAATTTTTTATCTTTCTGGCGTTTTTCGTGGTACGACACACGATTATGAGACGTTTCTTTTTGCATTTTCACATAATTCTGATAGCGTTCCTCAGATAATTCACCATCATTAATGGCTGTTAAAATCGCGCATTTCTTTTCATGCGTATGGCTACAATCGTTAAATTTACATTGCCCTGCCAATTCCACAATATCTTCAAAGGTTTCTGTTAAACCCGTATCTGCAATTACATTGCCCAATTCACGCATGCCGGGCGTATCAATAATCATGGCATTATTTTGCAGCTGTATCAAATGACGCTGGGTTGTGGTATGTCTACCCTTATTGTCTTTTTCTCTGACCGAACCGACCTTTACCGTTTGTTCCCCTAATAAATTATTGAGCAGATTGCTTTTGCCAACCCCTGAAGAGCCTACCAGACAATAGGTTTTCCCCTCATCTAATAAGGCTTTAATTTGGTTGAGATTTGCACCGTCCTGATTGCTAAAAGGAATGATAAGAATATCGGGTGCAATTTCTGAAACTTCCACCACAATCTTATCCATATCATGCGCTGATATTAAATCGGCTTTACTAAGCAATATGATGGGTATGATGCCAGATTCATTAATCATCACCAGATAGCGTTCCAAACGCCTAAGGTTGAAATTTTCATTCAGCGATTGCACAATAAAGGCGGTATCTATATTGGCACCAATCAACTGATAATTAATATCTCTGCCCGCTGTTTTGCGCGTTAAAACGGTAACACGCGGAATAATCCCATGCACCACCGCATGGCTGTTATCGTGAAAATCAGTGTAAACCCAATCGCCGACAGTGGGGAAATCTACGGGTGAATTTGTTGAATAAAAAAACTTGCCTGATAATTCTGCTATCGTCTCTTTGCCATCTTTGGCAAGGCTATAACAATCCTTATGTACGGTGATAACACGTGCTATTTCATGGGAAGCAATTTTTTCATCTTCTAAATTGGCTTGTAGCGCCTCACCAAACCCCATCTGCTTGATGGATTGGCTGACTTTATTTGCAAGGTTTTTCGGTTGTGATGCGCTAGGCTGTTTCATAGCTTTAACATTATAGCAGTTTCAATAATGTTACAAGATAATGATGAAATTTGCGGGGCACCTGCTTCCGCAGGGGTAACAGCAAGTTTTAAAGAAAATATTTTTTATTAATAACCGCCCCGCAGGGGTAACAGCAGAGTTTTAAAGAAAATATTTTTTATTAACAATGGTTTAAGTTATGTTTTTTATATATTCCTTGTATTATTTTATTTTTAAGGTACAATTAGTAGATTATAGGCAAAGAATTGTCAGTACATACAGATTATGTAAAAATAGATGAATATAAAAGATTAATGGGGATTGTGTTGCGGTTGATAGGGATAACCTGCACAATATCCTTAATTTCTCTATTAACTAATTGTTACGGGGAATTAAAAAAAGGACTAAAGAAAATGGCGTTAAATATATTAAAATCACCGATTATTATCATTATTCTTATGATTATGTCACTCACTGCTTGTGGGGGTTCTACACCTGCTACTGTTGAAAATGGCTCTGGTGGCAGTGGCAGTGGTGGTTCCTATGTTTATCCTACCGGTGAATGCGACCCTGATGACGATTATTTGAGTCTTGATGGTCTGACTAGTAGCGATGATGGGTATTTTTATAGAAGAAATCTAGGAGGAGCATATAACAATTCAAGAGGGTTAGGTCCTATCTGCGCCTCTTACGCCTATGAACGTGACTATACAGGCGATGGGGAAGTTGTTTCAGTGCTAGGTGGATTATTTGTAACAAACCATCAGGACCTTAAAGGAACTGCCCGCGCTGCTAATAGTAGTCTTCCTGCTCATCCTGCTTATGACAAATTTACTGCTGATTCTTATAATGCTAGGACTAATACCACAGGCAAAGCTGCTATTAGATGTGATGGTTTGGTGGCTAATAGTATTTGCGTCAGAGAGAAGAGCGATGGCAGTTTTAGTGCTGACATTATTGCTGGAGAAAATGATGGCACCAGTCTTGGTTGGAGTAATAAGGTTCACGGTGTTGCCTATAATGCCCATATTAAAGCCATTACAATTCTTGATAATAATGATAATTTTGCCATCACTGCTGATTCTAGCGATAATAATACAACACTGAAACTTTCTGAATTCATTGCTGGCATTGATGCAGGCAGTGGTTCTGATATTGTTGCCATGCATAATGGTTGGGGAAGAAGAAGCAGAGCATGTATTGCTTATGACCATGATGATGATGGCACTGATACTAACTTTTATTATGCCCGCCCGCACGGGCAGGCTTTCAATGCTGGATGTACTGTCGCCACCACAACCGATCACACCTTTTTATCTGGCGAAGAAGATGCATGGCTAGATGCCATAAATGATGGCACGATTGTAATTTTTGCCAATGGTGACCAAGGGCTGAATAATGAAACAGGTAAGGTGAAACTCTATGCTAATGCGACGACAACAACTGTGTCTGATACTGTGAATGCGAAGGATTTATTAGATAATGCCAATGTCCCTAGTTTTGAAGGCGGTTTTCCCGAACTTTCTGATGATTTAGAGGATAGATGGCTTAATGTTGTGGCTGTAAATACCGAGAACTATGATTCTGCTCGACCAGATGAAACAGATGATACTGAGATTGGGCAAATTGGTTCATTCAGTAATGCTTGTGGTGCAACAAAAGATTATTGCATCTCTGCCCCCGGTGCTGATATATTTGCCGCCAACAGAACAGCTGGAGCAGGCAATGTAATAACCAACGCTCGGGCATACCGAAAAGGCACGTCTCAAGCGGCGGCCTATGTTGCAGGCGCGCTTGCCGTCTTGAAAGAGGCTTTCCCTAATATGGACCCTGAAGATTTGGTAAATCTAATACTTGGAACTGCCTATGATTTGGGTGAAAAAGGCGTTGATGAAATTTATGGACATGGCATGTTGAACCTTGATAATGCCTCACGCCCGCAAGGTAGCACGAATGCCGTTACCACGAATAACCAAACTTTTGGTGGTGGTGTGTTGATACAAGATACTTCCCTTGCACTTGCCAATCATTTTGGTGGCGATGTGCAGAATGTCAAGCTTGGCATGAATGATGATTATGACCGGGCTTTTATTACATCAGTTGCACAAGTAACCTATCAACCTGTTACCATCGGGCTTGATACTTATATGAGTGATTTCACAAAACCAAAAGGGCAAACAACTGAATTAAGCCCGCAAGTGAATATGGTTATTAGCACTGAAGCGAATAAAAATTGGATGAATGGACAATATCAATCTGGTAAATCAATAACGTCTATTGCTTTCCATGATAGCTATCAGCCAAATCCATTTGCTGATTATAAAACGCTTACGCCTGATAATCTGCGTGCAAGCCATATCCGCCCTGCTAGCAACGATATTGCACAAATGAATGCAACCCATCGTTTGAATACCAATCTTGTATTAACCTCTTATGCGGGTCATGGTCGTTATGATACAGGGCATGATTTCACGGAATTGGGCAATGATATTTACTATAATAAGGATTCTTATTTCATGAATTTAGGTGTCGGTCATTTACGTGAATATGAACAATTCTTAGGTGCGAATGGCACGGGTGCTTATGCCATGAAAAAACCTGCGCTCTCGCGCTTTACCGATGTATCTATGGGCAAAGCACTGAATGATAAATTTTCTATCTATGGCAATTACACCCATTACCAAACCGATGTAACCATGAGCTATGAAGAATTTGCCCGGATTGAAGGCTTAGAAGCGAATCAATATCAGGTTGGATTGAAGGGCAAGAATATTCTGCAAAATGATGACGCGCTTAAAATTGTGCTTGCCACAAAATTAGGGGTAACCGATGGCGATATGGTGCAAAACACTGTGCTAGGCTATAAGAATAAAGACTATAATAATGTCACGCAATATTATGATTTATCCACGCAGGAACGCCATCAGCAATTATCGCTAAGCTATCAAGGCAAATTGGCGCAGAATAACGAAAACAAACAATCATTATTCAGCAATAACAGATTTTTTACCACGCTTAACATAGATAGAAATATGCATCACCAAACAGGCTTGTCGCATACGGAAATTATTTCAGGCGTAACGGCAGAGTTTTAAGAAATTAATTCGCTTGGTCTGACAAAGCCAGACCAAGCGATAATAATGGCGGATGGGGTGGGATTCGAACCCACGGAGGGCGCAAACCCTCGCTGGTTTTCAAGACCAGTGCTTTCGACCACTCAGCCACCCATCCATAATCAATGCGATATATTTATCTAGCGCGTCTATTCTAATAGCGGACGATAAAAAATGCAAACCCATTTCACAATAATTACCTCAACAATCACATAAAATATTACTGCCAATATAAATCAATATGCTGATAGGGGAATAGAGCTTTTTGATAATTTTGCAATCTTGTTGCATATTCTTCAGAAAATCGCGCATGAGTTTCTACAAATAAATGCCCAAATTCATGGTAAAATTCGCCTTCAATCATGCGTGCCAGAATATCAAATTCCGCCCCTTCAACATCCATTTTAGTCAGGTAAAGCGGTTTATCTAACGCTTTCATAAACTGAAAAATATCAATCACCTCAACATCTATCTTCATATTATCATCATGAATATCGCGCTTGATAAAAGATGCATTTTCTGTTTGCTTCACATCGGTAGATTCACTGCGGTAAAACGATAAAACCCCCGCAGAAACCCCAACAGCTTTAGGGATTATGGTAATATCGGGATTGCCTGCAAATCTTTTATTCAGTATATCAATACAAACAGGGTTGGGTTCAAAGGCATAAACCTGCATACCGGCACCATGCAAATAAGCGGTTATATTGCCAATATTCGCGCCTAAATCTAAAGCAATCGGTTTGGGTATATTGCCTCTTTTCAAAGGTACATTTTTGCATAAGGTTCGGAATTTCCTTTCAGCATGATAACGTTTGCGCTTTTTATCGCTTTTCCACTTACGCAACAGATGATAATTAAGAAAGAAAATAATGCCAGATTCATATAATCTATGGAGCGGATGTTTTGCCATTTGCGTGATAAAGAGATATTATAATCGGGTTAAATTCATGGTAACATTGCCAGTTTGCTGGTTACACATAATTTTATAGCCTAGCCTTTTGGCAATCAATGCATTATGCAAGACATGAACATTATAGGCGGTTAATTTTTCATCAGGCAACTCATTTTGCAAGGCTTGCAAAAATTCATCATCAATATTTGCTTCCTTGCCTGTACATTCCATCTGTAAATCATCTAAGGAACCGTTCGGAAAATTCACTTTTACAGCGCCATTCGCTTTCAAAATATCCACGCCTAAAATCACTAAATTCATCACCAGCCACAAACTACCTTGAGGGGCAGTATTGAAAACAGCATCATCAGGGGGCATAAACGTAATATGATGTTCTGCTAGCATATCATACAAATTTGGCATAATTTCTTGCGGTGCTATCAAACGATGCCCTGCTGTGCCATAAGCAAGCCGATAAAATTTTGTTCGCATGGAAAGCCTAGCAGCCGATTGATGCAACACAGCATGTTCTTCTTGCGTGAAATCATCACCGAATTCTTGTAGCATATCAAAGCCACCCATTAGCGCACCTAACGGCCCTATCAATTCATGACATAGCCGCGAGCATAATAAGCTTGCAACATCATGGCTGACGAAAATTTCCTGATTATCGTTCATGTTTATCCCTCAATAAAACATTACCGTTATTTTTATCAATAAAAATGAGGTTGCTGTCAAGCAGTATCCTTACAATCTGTATAATTGATGAGGTAACATAAAAAAAAGTATGAAAAAAATTATCAAAAGACTTGCATTTTTTAAGAAAATACGGCAAGCAAGAGTTATGGATAACAAGACGGTTCATCAGTTTAGACATCCGGGTTCGGGACGCAGACAACCAACAGCAACGCCTAAAGGCAGGCAGGTTGATGATAATGCTTTAGCAGAAATGCAGGAGCTGTTGGCTGATTGTGGCTTGTTACTCCGTGACCATCTCATTGAATATTTACATCTTTTGCAGGATAAATATGGGCATTTGAATGCGCGCCATATGGTTGCGCTGGCTCATTTGATGAAATTATCTATGACAGAGATTTACGAGGTTGCCAGTTTTTACGCCCATTTTGATATTGTGCTAGAAGATGAAACACCCCCACCTGCATTGACTATTCGGGTTTGCGATTCTCTTTCTTGTATGATGGCGGGTTCGGAACAGTTGCAAACGGCACTTGAACAAAACACGGATAGCAATGATATTAGAATTATTCGCGCGCCATGTATGGGGCGTTGCCATATTGCCCCTGTGGTTGAAATCGGGCATTCTCATATGGGCGATGCCACACAAGATAAGGTGCTTGAAGCCGCTAAAGCCAATCATATTCATGCAACAATTCCTGAAACAGCACGCGGATTTGAAGATTATTATAAAGATGGTGGTTATAAGCTATTAAAAGATTGTAAGGGTGGCAAATATACGCGCGATAATTTTACCGATATTATTATGCAATCAGGGTTACGGGGTTTAGGCGGTGCAGGTTTTCCAGCGGCAAAGAAATGGCAATTTGTGCGAGCAGAACCGAAGCCACGTTTGCTTGCGATTAATGGTGATGAGGGTGAGCCGGGCACCATCAAAGACCATCATTATCTTGCCCGTGACCCGCATCGTTTTTTAGAAGGCATGTTGATTGCCGCATGGATGGTTGAAGCGGAAACAGTTTATATTTATCTACGTGATGAATATCCGGATATTCGTTTGCTGTTACAGCGCGAAATTACTTTGCTTGAAAAATCTGGCTTTGCTGATAATCTTAATATTGAATTAAGACGTGGCGCAGGTGCCTATATTTGTGGTGAAGAATCCGCCATGCTAGAATCTATTGAAGGCAAGCGTGGTTTGCCACGCCATCGCCCACCTTTTGTTGCACAAATTGGTTTGTTCGGACGCCCGACTTTGGTTCATAATGTGGAAACTGTTTATGCGTTGCGTGATATTGTAGAACAAGGTGCGGAAACTTTTAGCGCACGGGGCTTGAATGGACGCAAGGGCATGCGTAGTTTTTCGGTTTCAGGGCGTGTTAAAAATAAAGGCGTGCATTATGCACCTGCTGGCATCACCATCAAGCAACTGATTGAAGATTATTGCGGTGGCATGGCAGAGGGGCATAAATTTAAGGCTTATCTGCCCGGTGGCGCATCGGGGGGTATTTTGCCCGCAAGTTTAGATGAAATTCCGTTAGATTTTGATACGTTGCAAGAATATGGTTGCTTCATTGGCTCGGCGGCGGTTGTGGTGTTATCTGACCAAGATAATTTGCCTGATGCGGTGCGTAATTTAATGTATTTCTTTGAAGATGAATCCTGCGGGCAATGCACGCCTTGCCGTAATGGCACTGAAAAAATGATGCAGTTACTGAAAGCCGAAACATGGGATGTGGCTTTGATGCAGGAACTTGCTGCTGTGATGATGGATGCTTCTATCTGCGGGTTAGGGCAAGCCGCACCTAATCCGTTGCTATGCTATCTCAAATATTTTGTGGATGAGATGAATGACTAAGATTTCATTTGCTCAAATGAAATGCTTGTTTCCGATAAAAGTTTCGGAAAAATTGCCTAAAAAAAATTGTAAAAATCTTCTTTTTTTTGAATAAAAAGTAGCAATCAAATAAAAATGATGCTAGCGTAATAAAGGGTGACATATTAAGTTAAGGAGATGGTTATGACATTAGATAAAGAAAATAAACCTATTGTCCAAGAAATCGTTGCAGATGATATTGAAACAGCAGGTAAAGAAATTTTTGGAAATGTGAGCAATTCCGATAGAAGGGAATTTTTGAGAAAAACTGGTTTGGCAACCGTGAGTGCAATGGTAGGGGCATCTATCCCGTTTCATCGCAACATGCCTATAGGCTTTGTGCCTGTGGCTTTCGCGGATGAAAATGTGCTTGGTGGTAAAAATGGTTTGACACTTTTGAATGACCGTCCTGTGAATGCAGAAACACCGCCTGAATTGCTAGATGATGAAATTACGCCAACAAATCGGCACTTTATCCGTAATAATGGCATACCGCCTGAAGATATGAATCCAGATACATGGGAATTGACAATAGATGGTTTTGTGGATAACCCAATGGTACTTTCAATTGCTGATTTACGTGCGCAATTTAAGGTAGTCACGATGGCATTGGCTGTGGAATGTGGTGGCAATGGACGCGCCTTTTTTAATCCGCCAGCAAAAGGCAATCAATGGACTTATGGGGCAGTGGCATGTTCTAAATGGACAGGGGTGCGCCTTAAAGATGTTTTGAAAAAAGCAGGCGTGCAATCAAATGTGGTTTATACTGCCAATTATGGTGCAGACGGGCATCTATCAGGCGACCCTGATAAATTGCCAATTTCGCGTGGTGTTCCCATCAGTAAAGCCATGACTGATAATATTCTTATCGCTTTTGAGATGAATGGTGAATCTTTACATCCGATGAATGGCGCGCCTTTGCGCTTGGTAGTTCCCGGATGGCCCGGTTCCACATCGCATAAATGGCTCAAACGTATTGAATTGCGCGACCAAGTGCATGATGGACCCAAAATGACTGGTAAAGCCTATCGCGTTCCGAACCGTAAGGTGGAAGCCGGTGAGAAAGTGGCAACCGAAGATTTCGTTATCATTGAACGGATGCCCGTTAAATCTCTTGTTACCTTCCCAGCAAATGGTGCGAAAATAGGCAAAGCGACCGATGTTCGTGGGCATGCATGGTCGGGTGATAGAAAAATCAAAAAACTTGATGTCTCCTATGATTTTGGCGCGACTTGGCAAAAAGCTGAGCTTGATTCACCAGTGAATTCAGGGGCTTGGCAAAATTGGCGTACGAAGATAAATTTTGAAAAAGCCGGCTATTACGAAATTTGGGCACGGGCAATAGATTCAAAAGGCGATATACAACCTTTTGCGATTGATTGGAACCCGAAAGGTTACTTGAATAATACGATGCACCGCGTTGGTGTGCGTGTTTCGTAAAAACAGTCATTAAATTTTGGGGGGATAGCTAATTTGCTATCCTTCAATTTAGAGTCTCTGTTCATTTTAATTGAACCAAATGTAGAGGGGTAATAATGTTGCTTGCATATTTACGAAACTTTATCTTTACCATCATTTTCTTATGTTTTTCTTTATCGGCACAGGCGCAAGATTCGGATTATGAATTTGGGGTTTTGTATAATGCGTCGGGGGTTGAAGAAACTTTTTATGGTTGCACCGCTTGTCATTCGGAAAGAATTATAGCGCAACAAGGGTTACCGCGTGATGGCTGGATTGAATCGCTAGAATGGATGGTTGAAGAACAAGGCATGCCGGTGATTGAAGAACCCGATTATAGCATCATCATCAATTATCTTTCAGAACATTATAATATTGATAGACCTCATTTTTCTCTTACAAAAAAATGATGCTTGTGTCCTCGTTTGAATATTTTGTGGATGAAGCACCTGTTTCTTAACATTTATCTTTTGTTACCTTGCATTTGATTAAAAATAATTCGATTATAAATTATTGAAGTGAGGGTAATTAAAAAATGATGCAATTAATAACTGGCGATAGCACAAATTCCAATCTATTTTCAGAACCCTTTATTGATTTAACAGTTACCTCGCCACCTTATAATGTGGATATGCCCTATGGTTCAAATGATGATGCATTAGATTATAATGAATATCTAGAATTTACGCGTCAATGGTTAAGTAATGTTTTTAATTGGACAAATGATACCGGCCGTCTTTGCTTGAATGTTCCTTTAGATAAAAATAAAGGAGGCCAGCAATCTGTGGGAGCTGATTTTACCACTATATGCAAAGAAATAGGATGGAAATATCACTCAACAATTATTTGGAATGAGGGCAATATATCTAAAAGAACAGCTTGGGGAAGCTGGCTTAGCGCGTCTGCACCTTATGTTATCGCACCCGTAGAATTGATTTTAGTTTTATATAAAGGAACATGGAAAAAGTCACACAAAGGTAGTAACGATGTTACACGTGATGAATTCATGGCTTGGACAAATGGCTTATGGACATTTAATGGTGAAAGTGCAAAAAGAATTGGGCATCCTGCACCTTTTCCTAGAGAATTACCTTACCGGTGCATCAAATTATTTAGTTATATAGAAAATCATATATTTGACCCATTTTTAGGAAGTGGAACAACAGGCTTAGTTGCACAAATGCTTAATAGAAAATTTACAGGGGTTGAATTAGATGAAAATTACTTTGATTTGGCTGAAAAAAGAATAAATAGCCAAAAGGTTTTAACTTATGAAAAAGCTATCACAGCTTAATTTAATCAAAGAATTTTTCCGAGCAAACCCTAACCGTGATATAGAACATTCCGAATCTGTAGATTGGCTAACATCAGAATGGAAGCAACGAACAGGTGAAACCTTTAGAGACCCTGATAGGGGAATTCGGTCATTATCACAATCAGGTTTTCTTATTAAAATATCAAAAGGTGTTTATAGATATGACCCAACTTTAGAAACGCAAAGGCATCTCGAAGATTTTACTGAACAGCAAAAAGCTTATATTAAAAAACGAGATGATTATAAATGTGTCTTTTGTGGTGCAACCACAAAAGAAGGAATTGAATTGCATGTTGACCATATTAAACCAAAACAATTAGGGGGTAAAGCGACCATAGAAAATGGGCAAACACTCTGCGCTACACATAATTTTCGTAAGAATACCTTAAAACAAACGGAAACAGGTAAGAAAATGTTTATGAGATTATATGAATTAGCAAAAGTAGAACAGGATGTACAAACTTTAAAATTTTGTGAAGATATACTCCAAACTTTTGAAGAGCATGGTATTAATGGACATATTAAGTGGCGACAATAATCATCAATAATATAAATAGCATGATGATGCTCATGATGAATTTAAGTTTTATGATGTTCCTATTCTGATGGCGACATTTTTTGTTTGCACATAATTGAGTAAAGCTTCGCGTCCTTTTTCGCGCCCATAGCCTGATTTGCGATAGCCCCCAAACGGTGTTTCTACGCCACCTGCAAACCATTCATTGACAAAAATTTGCCCTGCTTCTATATGTTGCGTGGTGCGCATCGCCCTATCAATATCTTTTGTGAATACGCCACCCACCAGCCCGTAATCTGTGCCATTGCTGATGCGAAGTGCTTCTTCTTCTGACGAGAATTTCATCACCGCCAATACAGGAGCAAAGATTTCCTCATTCGCCAGTTGCATATCGGGGGTTACATTTTGATAGATTGTGGGTTGCAAAAACCAGCCTTGGCGGTTTAATTTCCTGCCACCTGCCACAGCTTTTGCGCCTTGCTGTTCGGCAGTGATGCACATATTTTCAGCATGATTGCGTTGCTTTTCTGAAATCATTGCGCCCATATCGGGTTCTTCCATACCGGGCGCAACTATTAAGGCTGATGCCATTTTTGCTATTTTTTCTACAGCTTGGTCGTGAATAGATTCATGAATGATTAAGCGCGACATGGCAGAGCAGGTTTGCCCTGCACCAAAGAATGTCCCCCAGCGCACTGATTCAGTGAGGTTCTCTAAATCAGCATCATCATAAACAATGGCGGCAGATTTTCCGCCCAATTCCAATATGCAAGGCACTATATTTTGTGCCGCCGCTGTGGCAACTGCAACCCCGGTTGCCACCGAGCCTGTAAAGACGATTTGATTAATGGCGGGGTGGCTTGTGAGTGCCGCACCTGTATCATGCCCATAACCGCATAATAAATTTACCGCACCTTTGGGCAAGCCTACATTTTCGGCAGCCATGGCTAAATAGCAATTTGTGAGCGGGTCTAATTCTGGCGTTTTGACAACGCAAGCATTGCCAGTTGCAAGGGCTGCTGATAATGAGCGGGCGGTCATTTCAAGCGGGTAATTCCACGGGACAATCATTGCCACCACCCCATAAGGTTCGTAATGGGTGAAATCGTAATAGCCATCGCCAAGCGGGATTGAGATACCCTCCATCGTATCGGCTTGATTGCCGTAATATTCAAAATAACGTGCGGATGATTCAACCTCAATCATGGATTCCCATAGAGGTTTACCGCTTTCTAAAGTTAGTAATTCAGCAATTTCTTGCTTTTTACTGAGCAAGAAATCACCCATTTTACGTACCATGCGCCCCCGTTCAATCGGTGGTATGCTACTTAATGCACGTGATTGGTGGCATTTGTGCGCCGCCATCACGGCTTTATCAACATCTTGTTTGTTCGCGCGGGCAATCGTGGCAAAAATTTCTGCTGTTGCTGGATTTTCTACTTCGATAATTTCGTTATCACCGCCATCACACCATGTGCCATCAATATAATTCTGCCATGTTTTTTGCATCCCATTATTCCTTCTTAAAATGGAAGTTTGAATCCTTCGGGCAACGGAATACCGCTCAACATTTCTTTGGTTTTATTGGCTTTTGCTTCCTCTAATTTTTCATTGGCATTGTTAAAAGCGGACATTAATAAATCTTGCAATATTTCAACCTCACCCATTTCCATCAGGCTTTCTTTAATTTCTATTTTTTCAACCTTGCCATCGCCACGAATAGAAACGCTCACCATATCGCCACCAGCTTTGCCTTCGGCACTGATAGAATCCATATTTTCTTTCATTTCAGTCATTTTTTGTTGAATTTTACCCATATCTTGCATGGCAGAAAAAATATTCTTCATGATGGTTCCATTTCTTGATTTGCTATTTTTTGGTTTGTTTGTGTTTCAATATTGACTATTGAAGCATTAGGAAATAATTGCAAGGCTTGTTTTACAAAATCCGTTTGACTTAGTCTATCCTTTTCTTGATTTTTCAAAATTTCTTGCTGAGCGTACAGAGTTATAAAATTATTGTGATTTTGTTCATCCCACATAATTTCCCATTCATGTGGCGGGCGGTGTTTCTTGAAAAATGCCGTTAAGCGATGCGTGAGGTCTTTTTTATCAACACGGTCGGTGGTGGCGTGCAAATGGATAATAGGAGGGTTCCATGCTGTGCAAATAATTTGTTCGGTTAAGTTAAAGCCAAGCATTGCCTCGTGCGCGTTGGTAATATCAGTGATTAATATTTGGAATTCAGGAATAATTTGCGTTGTTAGTGATTGTATTGCTTCTGGTTGTATTGCTTCTGGTGATATTTCAGGCGGTGCAGGCGGTTCGATAGGTGCGACGGGTTCTAGCGGTTCGATAGCTTCGGGTGCAATATCAATTATATCATCACTATTGCTGGTTTCCTCTTCAAGATTCGCTACGATATTCGTTTTTTTTTTATCCTCATCTATAGCCATGATAGGTGAGGGTGAATCCGATGATGCCAATTCAGGTGATAATTGTTCAGGAGGAGATAATTCTTGAGGAGGTGCTGATGGTAGTGCTTCTTGATTATTCTGTAATAAATTCATCAATGATGATGGGTCGGGCAAATCAGCCGCATAGCATAATTTGAGCATCAGCATTTCTACCGATTGCTGTTTCACCGGCGAATGTGATAATTCAGCCGCGCCTTGCTGTAAAATTTGCCAAATACGCGTCAAACGTGGCATATCTAATTTTTGAGCGATAGAATGCGCGGTTTCACGCAAATATTCAGGCAATGCAATACTGCCCGATAAATCAGGGCTTAAATGCAAACGGGTTAGCCAATAAGTGGCTTGTAATAAGTCGCGGACAATCATTTCAGGCGCGCCACCTTTTTGATAAAGCTGATGCAATAAATTAAGCGCATCTTGCGGGCGGGTTGAAAAACAATCATCAAGCAAACGATAAATATGGGTTTGGTCGTTCAAGCGCAACATATTGGCAATTAACGCGCTATCAATTTCATTCTGCCCTGCAAGGCTAATGGCTTGGTCTAACAAAGATTGTCCATCGCGCACCGAGCCATCGGCGGCAAGTGCAATCATCATTAAGGCTTCTATTGGCGCGCTTAAATTTGGCGCGCTTAAATTTTCTTTTTTGATAATCTCAGAAAAATAATCGGCAAGCACTTTTTGTTCAACACGCAATAATTCTAAATGTTGGCAACGCGATAAAATCGTGACAGGTACTTTGTGAATTTCAGTGGTGGCAAAAATAAATTTCACATAATCAGGCGGTTCTTCCAATGTTTTCAAAAGCGCATTAAAGGCTGATTTTGATAACATATGTACTTCATCAATAATGTAAATTTTATATCCGCCAGCAATCGGGCGATATTTGACTGATTCAATAATATCGCGCATATCATTAACGCCTGTATGGGAGGCGGCATCAATTTCCACCACATCCATATTGGCTTCATTTGCAATGGCACGGCATGATTCGCATGTTCCGCATGGGTCGGGATTTTCTTGCACATCACGCCCGACGCAATTCACAGCCTTTGCGATAATCCGCGCGATGGTTGTTTTGCCCGTGCCACGCACCCCGCTTAACATAAAAGCATGGTGCATACGCCCTGTTTTTAGCGCATTGCATAGAGTGGTTACCAACACATTTTGTCCAACCATTTCAGAAAAATTCTGAGGACGGTATTTGCGTGCCAGTGCCTGAAATGCCTTATCAGGCTTAGGGTTGGTATGAGATGCGATATTTTCCAAAGATGTGGTTGAGTTTTCTAATAAATTTTGAACAGAATTTTCAGACATAAGATAGTGTGCTATATAACGGCTACTGAAGTGGATGATTTGCGACCCGCTATTCATGTTACGGCTGCTTCTGTTAAGACCTGACCGAGTTCGCACTATTAGCACCCACAAACCACCCAAATTTAATATAGGTAAAATTACATCAATATGCGAATCTTTCTTGCAATTATGGTGAAAAAAAAATATAGATAAACATCAATGATAAATTTGCAAAACTTTATCAATAAATATTAATATTCAAGGACATATATTTATAAAGGGAACTGTCATGAAATATCTTAAAGCGAGTAAAACTAATATGATAGTAGCCGCGCTTATTGCGGGGGTTGCTATTTTATATTTTGGCTTTTATCAATCTGGGAATGCGCCAAAATCTCACGCACATTGTAAACCTAGCAGTGAAAAGAACGAGAGTAAAGAATGGAAGGCTGTTAAGGGAAAAGCCTGCGATACAACTGTTAAATTTCATGCTTGGGGTGGTGCTGATAATATCAACGATTACATCGCATGGGTTGGTGAACGCACAAATGAAAATAATGAGGTTACCATTGACCATGTGAAAATTAGCAATACAGCGGATTCTGTACAGCTTGTGCTTGCGGATAAAACTGCTGGTAATGATGAGGATGGCGCGGTTGACCTTATTTGGATTAATGGTGAAAATTTCCGTAACATGAAGGAAAATGGCTTGCTTTATGGTCCATTTACTCAAAAATTATTTAATTTTAAGAATGTAGATGTGGAAGGAAAACCTACCACTGTGCTTGATTTTACGGTACCCACTGATGGTTATGAATCTCCTTGGGGAATGGCACAATTAGTGTTTTTCTATGATACTGCGCGCACCGATATGTTGCCTCGTAACATGGCAGAATTTTTAGATGTGGCAGAAGCACACCAAGGGCGGTTAAGCTATCCTGCACCTCCTGATTTTCTAGGCGTGACTTTTCTGAAACAAGCTTTGATTGAACTTGCTGATGATGCCAGTAAATTAGCTTCAGCACCTGATGATAGGGCTTATCGGGTAACGGCACCATTATGGGAGTTTTTAGATGAGTTGCATCCTAATCTATGGCAAAATGGTGAAAACTTTCCAAAAGATTGGCCTGCACAAAATCAATTATTAGCCGATGGTGAACTTTATTACTCATTGGCTTTTAACCCCAATGATGCCTCGTCAGGCATTAGCCGTGGCACACTACCTGAAACAGTACGCAGCTTTGTGCTTGAAAATGGCACCATTGGGAACACGCATTTTCTAGCAATTCCTTACAATGCTAGCAATCCTGAGGGAGCTATGGTTGTTGCTAATTTTATGCTTTCAGCCGAAGCGCAAAGCCGTAAAGCAAATCCAGACATATGGGGCGACCCAACTGTGCTTGATGTGACCAAACTGAGTAAAGGTGGTAAGAAAGCTTTTTCCGACTTGCCTCTTGGAGTTGCAACATTATCAGCAGAAGATTTAGGTAAAGTTTTATCCGAACCCCATCCGGCATGGGTTGATTATTTGAAAACGGAATGGGAAAACCGTTACGGAAAATAATCATCTTTTTCGGTAACCGCAATTAAAAAAATACGCACCAATAAAATACGCAATCGTGATGAAAAGGCTTAAAGACCCAGTTTTTATTATCCCTTTTATCACGGTTGCAATTTTTGTTGTGCCTATTAGCTCGGGCATGTTTACAGTTTTAATGGGGGCATTGGGCAAATCTTTACCGGTTGCTTTGCCTGATGCGTTGCAAAATCAATTGCCATTATGGGCATTTTTTGACGAACCGCATATTCTTAATAATATCATTTTCACACTCTTCATTGGTTTTACGACCACATTATTGGCGTGGTCAATAAATTGCCAGTTCATTGCTTTGGCACATGGCAATCGGTTATTCCAATGGTGCCAACGTTTTTTATCGCCAATTTTGGCAACGCCTCATATCACTCTTGCGGTAGGATTAATTTTTCTATTGGCACCAAGCGGTATTATTGCACGGTTTTTGGCAGTGCCATTCGGTTGGGACGAACCACCTTTCTGGCAAACCAACCCCGACCCTCACGGCTTTGTGTTAATTTTAGGATTGCTTATTAAAGAATTGCCTTTTTTGTTTTTACTTTCTTTATCTGCTTTGGAACGTATTAATTTTCGCCAAACCATTAGGCAAGCGCAAACATTTGGTTATCCTTCTGCAATCGGTTTTTGGAAATTGATTTACCCGCAACTTTACGCACAGATGCGTTTGCCGATTTTTGTTGTACTGGCTTTCTCGCTGGCGATTGTAGATATGGCACTGATTTTGGCACCCCATGCGCCCACTTTATTAGGCGTGAAAATTTTGCAATGGGCGCGTGACCCGAATTTATATAGACAATATTTTGCGGCGGCTGGCTCCATTTGGATGTTTGTGATTACCATAGGAAGTATCGCTTTATGGTATATTGTGGGGGAATTATGCGCTTTGCCTAACCGTTATTTTATCTGTAATGGCTGGCGTGGGATGCGGTTAGAAAATCGAATTAAGCCCATAAAAATTTTTATATCCGGACTGATTTTCATGCTGATTGCTTTAAGCATTGGCAGTATTGTGATGCTGATGATTTGGTCGGTGTCGGGGCTATGGTCATTCCCCAATTTTATTCCTGATAATGTTTCGTTGAAATATTGGATGCGCGCCTTACGGTTGATGCATAATGCGTTGCCATTGACCTTGCTGATTGCAATCACAGCAACCTGTATCAGTTTGGTGCTGGTGATAGGGTGCTTAGAGGCAGAAAAACGCTATGGGTTTCGTCCGAAGAAAATTGGCATTTGGATTCTTTATTTGCCTTTATTAATCCCGCAAATTTCCTTTTTATTTGGTGTGCAAATTTTACTGTTAAAGCTGAATCTAACCGGCGCATTGGCGGTTGTTATTTTCGGGCATGTGATTTTTGTATTGCCTTATATTTATTTATGTTTGGCGGGACCATGGCATAAATTAAACAATCAATTCCGCCTGATTGCCTATAGTATCGGGCAAAGCCCAAACCAATCTTTATTTAAGATTATCTTGCCCTTGCAATTATCCCCGCTTTTGACGGCATTTAGTTTAGGGGTTTCGGTTTCTATTGCGCTATATCTGCCCACTTATTTGCTTGGTGGTGGTAATTTTATCACCTTGACAACCGAAGCAATTGTTTTATCATCAGGGGGCAATCGACGTATCGTCAGTGTTTATGGATTGGTGCAAGCATCCTTGCCATTGATTTTCTTTAGTATCGCTATTTTTCTACCACGCCTGCTTTATAAAAATCGAAAGGATATGGATGTTAGAACTTAAAAATATCTGCATTAACCTACCAGAACAGAAAAATCATCTTGCGAAAACAATCTTAAAGGATTTTTCTTATCAGATAAAAAAGGGAGAGATTATCAGCTTTATGGGAGAATCCGGCTCAGGAAAATCATCTTTGTTAGGGTGCATTGCTGGTTTTTTACCCCCGCCTTTTACCATGCAAGGTACAGTGAGACTTGATGGAATATTGTTAAATCCTTTGCCTGCCTATCAGCGTGGTGTTGGTATGTTATTCCAAGATGCTTTGTTGTTTCCACATTTATCGGTGCAAGAAAATCTTGCTTTTGCTTTGCCTAAAGGTTTAAGTAAACAGGAAAAACAACAAGAAATTATGCAGGCTTTGCAAGATTGCGAAATGGAAAATTTTATAGATGATGACCCTGCCAGTCTTTCAGGTGGGCAGAAAGCCCGTATCGCATTGATGCGTGCTTTGCTGGCAAATCCGCATTGTTTGTTGCTTGATGAGCCTTTTTCTAAATTAGATACAGTGTTGCGCGATAATGTGCGCGAATTTGTGTTTCGGCATATTAGCGAGAAACAGCTCCCTGCAATATTAGTCACTCACGATGTGAAAGATGCCAAACATGCGGATGGTACAATTTTCCAAATGGAAGATTTAAATTAGATATTACTCAATTTCCTTATAAATATTGATATTCCAAAATTGATACCAGCGGAATTTCCAATATTTAATATTTCGTGTTTTTGGTAATAGATAAAAAATATTAAATAATAACATGAAGAAACGCATAACCAATGAATAAATTTTTACCCAGATTAATAATTGCCAAACAGCAAAGAGAAACCTGAAAGCGTTACAAATAATTTTTTCTTTTAACGAGAGCGGTAATCCGTGCTTCAACCAATGTTTAAGCACCATTCTGCGTAAAGTCTTCAATGTCAAACTTTTATGAATGATGAGTTTCCCTAATGCCAAGAATGCAAACAAACCGCACATTATAAGTGGCAGAATTTTTAACGATGGCATGTCTCTTATCGCTAATATCACCATTCCTAAAATATTTTTCATAAATGCTTTATTATGAGAGTAAGTAAATAATCGGTTGCAATAATAAGCAAAAATCATATTAGCGAGGTGTTTTTTATATTGACTGCGTGTTGTCCAATCTCCTTTGCCTGTTATTCTGTAACAGCTCATCACCCTATCATCATAATGAATTTTGCCATATTGTGAATAAAGCAACAAAATAGACCAATCCCCTATATTTCCATATATTTTTCTAGAAAAAGCTTCTTCTGTAACCTTACGCCACATATGACTGCTGGTTTGCACATAATGCCGTCCGATTGCAAGTCCATCTGTGGTAATACCACCGCGTGCCATAATATGCGCTTTTTTGATAGAATTATCTTCCACTAATAAAGAGCGTGTTTTATCATGCTCAGAAAAAATCTCTATATTATGCACACAACCTACATAATCAGGATTGGCATCTAAAAAATTTATTTGTCTCTGCAATTTTGTCTCATCTGTATAATAATCATCACCATCTAAAATAATAAAATAGTCACCCTTTATCTTAGCGGTAGAAAAAATCATCGCAGCGTTAAAGCCTATATTCTTTTTGGCAAAGAACAGATGAATAGATGAATGTTTCTTTTTATAATCTAATAGAATTTCACGTGTTCGGTCAGTAGAAACATCATCAAATATTAATAACTCATAATCAAAATTCATTTGTTGCATCAATACAGAATCTAATGCCTGAGCAATATAATCTTGAAAATTATAGGTAAGTATAATGATACTTAATTTGGGTTGAATGTTTCTTTTATGATTTTCATTCATAGAGTTATAGGAATTTTTTATCATAAAAATCAATTTTCCAAATTTGATACCAGCGAAATTTCCAAAAAGTAATATCTCGTATTTTTGGATGTATATAAACAATATTGAATAAGAAAATAAGAACACGCATTATCAATGGATAAATTTTTAACCAGATTAATAATTGCCAAAAAGCAAAGAATATTTTCAAGCTTAATATAATTATTTTTTCTTTAAGTGAGAGCCTATCAGTTTTTTGTAACCAATGTTTAAGCACGATTTTGCGTAAAACTTTCAATTTCAAATGTTGGCGAGTGATGAGGTTTCCTATTGCAAAAAAGATTAAAACAGCAAATATAGAGATAAAAGATATTTTCTTCCAACCAATAGGAGCTTCATTAATGCCCCGCATGGCAAGTTTGGCAACAAATTTCATGAATATTTTATTATATTGATAATCTAATATGTGATTATAACAGATTGTTGCACGGCAATCTTTTAACCTATGTTCGTATTTTTGAAGGGATGATTCCATTCCTTTACCAGTAAGACGATAACAGCTCATAACTCTATCTATATAGTAAATCTTTCCAAATGCAAGAAAACATAGGGTGAGGAACCAATCATTAGTGGTGCCATAACGTTGTTGTTGAGGATAGGTATGAGGCTTTAATGCACGCCAAACTTTACTTGTTGTATGCATATAGAGATGAGCCGATGCGAGCTGGTTGCCATCAATGCTATCACTTGCTAGAATATGTGTCTTTTTTATTGAATTTTCTTCAAAAAATAACGAACGTTGGTTACTTCGTTCAAACAACATCTCTGTATTATGCCCGCAACCAATATAATCAGGATTGGCATCTAAAAAATCTATTTGCCTCTGCAATTTTGTTTCATCTGTATAATAATCATCACCCTCTAAAATAGAAAAATATTCACCACGCACATGGTTTAACCCATTGATCACAGCAAACTTGCCCCCGGCTTTAGCATTACCATATCTTTTTTTGGCAAATAAAAGCTTAATATCTTGAAATTTATCTTTATAGCTTAAAATAATATCGCGCGTTTTATCATTTGAAAAATCATCAGCAATGATGACTTCATAATCAAAATTCACCTTTTGCATCAAGATTGAATCCAATGCATCGGCGATATATTGCTCATGATTATAGGTAAGTAGAACAATACTTAATTTTGGCTTTTGAGAATTCATTTTCACATAATTTTCTGTATCTAAGTATTTTTAACAATAAAACAAATTTTTTCAATATTGTTTGCTGATAAATCACCATAAAAAGGCAAACATAACACTTGTTCTACCACATGATTGGCAATAGGTAAATCTTTTGGTTTTGCAGATGGCAAATGCTGGTAACATGGATAATTACTGCATAATGGATAAAAATATTTGCGCGCAAAAATATTATTTTCTTGTAATGCTATATAGGCTTTTTCGCGCATTTCTTCCACCATAAAACGAATAGGGTAATATTGCAAACTAGGCGTTAGCCTATCAGGGTAGGTGAGTAATTTAATATGTAATGTATCTTGCAAATGTTGCTGATAACAAGCAAAAACTTCTTTTCTTTTGGCAATTTCATGATGCAGATTTTTGAGATTCTCACGCCCCACAGCTGCATGCAATTCGCTCATTTTGCCATTTAACCCAGAGCATATAATTTCATTCTCAGCTAGAATACCAAAATTTTTAATCAAACGTAGTTTTTTCATTATTTCATCATCACGGCAGATAAGCGCACCACCTTCAACCGTATTAAATAATTTTGTTGCATGAAAACTAAACATGACCATATCGCCATAATGGGCAATGGATTTACCGTTTAATTGAGTGATAAAACAATGCGCTGCATCATAAATAACCTTTAATTGATGTTTATCTGCAATGGTTTGAATTTTTGCAATATCACATGCCATACCATAAACATGCACGCCTAAAATTGCCGATGTTTTAGGTGTGATAAGTGCCTCAATCTTATCGGCATCAATGCACATGGTTTCTTCATCAATATCACAAAAAACTGGCGTTAACCCTAACCATTCTAATGCATGTATTGTTGCCGGAAATGTAAAAGGGGTGGTAATCACCTCGCCAGTTAATGCCATGGCTTTTAATCCCATCAATAAAGCGATGGTGCCATTACAAAATAGTGATATATGAGGGATTTGCAAATATTGGATAAGTTCTGTTTCTAATAATTTTAATTGTGTGCCATTATTCGTTAATTGACCACTTTGCAATATCTTCGATATTTTATGAGCAATAGTATCTGTATCGTGAATAAAAGATTTTGTTACGTAAATATTTTCCGTCATTTTTATATTTTTAACATTGTTATCATCTGCATAAATCAATCAATGCTTTCCAAAATAGCAAGTCCAAAACCTGTTTGCCCAAAACCATTACCATTATGGTACATATAGTAATTATCACCAATTTTAATGACTTTACTGTAACATATCATTGTGCTATCCCAGCCATCTGTTGATTTTTCAATGCCTGCACGCGCATCATCGCGCAGCCATTCTTTACCATCATCTGAATAAGCGTAACCTATTTGATAACTGCCCTTACCATCGCGGTAATCCGTAGAATCACGATGCGAAAACCACATATGATACCTATCATCAATTTTCAACACACTAGGCTCGGCCAAAGCTTCTGTTGGATAATTCATGGGAATACATGTTTTCCCTGAACGTTGCCAATCTATGCCATTATCGGATTCTGCATAGCGAATGTCATATTGTGGTTCATATTTATCAGCTATTTTTGTCCATGAAACACCTGCCACATACCAAATCTTCCAACAATCATGTCCCTTTACGACTTCTGGTCCTGTGATTATATAAGGTTCGTATTTATTTCTATCCATAATGGGGCCTTCATAGGCACGCGTAAAACTATTGCCACCATCCTCACTGATTGCTAAGCCAATTGCAAGATGATAAGAAGTTAATACTTTTTTATTCCAACCTATATAATAAAGATAAATCTTATTATCAACAAGCCGTGCACAAGTAGGCATAACACCTGAATCATCAAATGTGCCGGGTTTACCTAAATCCATCACAGGTTTCTCTGAGATATTAATCACTTTGGTTAAATCATTCAAATCATAATCAGCATATATTGGATATGAACGGTTATGTTCATTCCTTGTTACAAAATACACCCTAATGTAATCTTCATATAATAATGGTGTAGGCACTTGTGAATGTGTTTTTGCCCAACTAGGTAATTGTGCGATGTCAAAAATATTACCTAACTTTTTCCATTGTGGCATTGATATATCCCCTTTATATTTTCAAACGATGACTAGGAACTTTTGAAATTTCACTGGTTTCAGAAGAAACAACAGAAAAATCAGGAATATCCTTCAATATTGTTGCACCTGCACCTAATACAACTTCTTTACCAATTGTGATATTATCGCGGATTGTTACATTCATTCCAAAAAAACTATTTTCATTAATGACCGTTGCACCACCTACTACCACATGTGATGAAAAAAAACAATTATCTTTAACCACACTATGATGCCCAATATGGTTGCCACTCCATAAAATAACATTATTACCAATTATCACTTCTGGCTGAATATTATTCAATTCTAAAATAAAACAATTGTCACCAACTGATTTAGCATTGCAGATAGCTTTTGAGCTTATATAGCTGATACATTCATAACCTTTCTTTTTGGCATCGTTATATCTTTGCTGCCGTATTTTATTCATCTGTTTGAAACTAATTGGTATAAACATCGCATATTCTAATGGTGGATAAAAGTTTTTAATTTCATCAAACGGCACCAATGGCAACCCATTATGCTCATTATTATCACAATATTCTTTATCAACGGTGAAACCGGCAATCTGATAATCGCTATCATGTTCTAAATAATAATGGGCAATATCAGCAATGTGACCTTTTCCAAAAATAATTACTTTGTTAATTTTTGAAGACATAGCAACTATATTCATATAATTTATAATCTGATCTAAAAATAAAATCACGAGAAATATTGGCACATAGAAACTGTGCCAACTTATCAAAAGCGACGTGAAAAAGATCGTCTCTTTTCCAATCAACATGGTTAGACATAACATTAAATGCCATACCTTTCGTGCAAGCGCGATAAGCTACTATAAGCATATCTTCAAAGAAAACATGCATTTGTTTTGTGGTTAGCGAACATTTTTCAGTAAATAAACCATTCATTATGATGATATCAAAACTATTTTCTGTTAATTTATCAACCAATATATCCTTGCTTTCAAATGAATGGTTGGGGAATTGTTGTTTAGCAGCGACAATCATTTCTGCTGATAAATCAATTCCATGATAATCTATTTGCTTATTTATCTTTGTTGTATTAAGAAAATCAATCAAGCCACCATAACCACAACCTAAATCTAATAACTTAAATCTCTTTTGTAGTTGTTTATCTTTTTTTTGCAGATAATCAATTATTTCTAACATCACTTGGTAGCGTGTGTATAAATCTTCTTTGTTTGGCCAATCAACACCCTTGTGAGTAGCGCCATGAGTAGCCAAACATTTTTCATAATGTGTAACAATATCATAATATGGGTCATTGGAATTTAAGTTATCAGCCATGATATTTTTATACGTACCATCCCAATAATGGCCATCCCAATAATGGCCATCCCAATAATGCCCATCCCAATAATGCCCATCCCAATAATGCTTGATGCAATAATAAGGTACTTTTTTTTGATAAAATTTCATCAATCATCGTTGAGTCTCTGTAAAAAATTCTAACGTACTTATTTTATTATAATGTGCTGTATCAAGAAAAGATAGCTTGTAAATCTATTTCTTTAGGAAAGTTTGGATATAAAATATCATGCTCCATTATCTTTTTTTCACAACATGGATATTCTCGTGCAATAAAAGTTTTTTCCATTGCATTTTCATAACGAACACTTGCAGCAAATCTTAGCCCACTTATATTTTCTTTGTTTTTTTGCGTTCTATGAATAGTGAAGCCACTAAACAATAACAAATCTCCAGCATTCATACGCACTGTAAGAAAATCTTCATCACGATAATAACTTTCATCAACAACAAGCTCATTACCGCCCTCTTTACCTGAAAGCAAACCCCGTCGATGGCTACCCGGAAAAACATCTAATGAAACGGTTTCATCTGTAATATCTACAAATGGCAACCATAATGTGACAAAATCTAATGAACTTTGTAAAGATGTAAAATCTTGATGCGCATCCAAACCATCATAGCCACCGGGTATGTGTAACTTTGGTGAATTAATATGCGTTACAGGTTGATATTGCATGATTGGTAACGTGATACCAAGCTGTTTAATCAATGATAAAATATTTTCATGTTGAGTGATTTTTTTGAGCGAAACAAGTTTTGCGGCTAACCTTACAGAAGTAAGATAAAACTGGGTATCACATTGCAATAATTTTTGTAAGTTTCCATGTAAATCATTATCAAATACAATGTTTTTATGTTGCAAACTATTCTTTAAGATAGCATTAACATCATTTAGGTAATTTTGAATTAAATCATTTGGAATAACATTTTTTGCAATATAATATCCTTGTTTATAATATAAATCTTTATCAATCATAGTTGAGCCTCTGTAAAAAATTCTAACGTACTTATTTTATCATAACGTGCTGTATCTAAAAAAGATAGTTTGATACCCTTATCTGCAAATACATCTTCATCATATAACTCACGCCCACCGGGCAAATTAATATATTCTTTTGCGCCAAAATATTTGCATATTGTTAAAATTCTATCTTGTCCTTTTATAGGCTCACCAATATTCAACTCACATGAACGTACGACATTATGATGAAAACCAAATTCATGGCAAGAAAATTTCAACTGTTTGATAAGGTAATCTACCAAAGAACCATCTAAATCACTTAATAATTCGATAAATTTATCATTATTGTTGACTCTACCAGATAATAATGGGAATTTTAAGAGTCTCTGTTGCCACATTTCTTTTGCATTTTCGTGAAACATTATATCTTTTATCACAGCTGTTTGCTGAACTTTTGCCAATGGCAATGTTAACCATTGCAACTCACCATTGCTATCTGGTAGCTTATTTCTATGAATCCAGCCTCTTCTTATAAATTGCACACAATCATAGATAACGAACAAATCAGTGTTGGCGAATAAATCAAAATAGCCACGATAAGGATAAAAATAAGGTTGCATAATCGCAATTTTCATGATAACTCTCTTTTTTGCAATAATTGGAAAACTTCATCTAAATATTTCAGTTTTTATAGTTTTTTATATGAAATACCGATACCAAAAAGATTGTAAAGCTTAATTCTAAAATATTCCATACCCATTGTTGGTAATATAATAAAAAACTGTTCAAATAAAAACATAAAAGCTTTTACAAACATATGGCATAATTTAGTCATGACTGAAATTTTCACAATAAGTAACAAACAAGTAAACAAACATTTATTTAACAGCGAATGTTCCGACCATTTCTTTAGCTTTTGATGTATGGGTTTTGTGAGTAACACATATAAACGGCTAGATTTTTTCTCTGCTCTGATATGATGAGAGATAAAAGTAAGTAATCTTAGCAAACGCAAACAAAGAATTAATATCTTGTTTTTATATTTTTTTAATTTATATTTCTTTGACATAACAGGGAGTAATTGTTCAAGGTCATCAATAGTATTTATAATACGTGGGTAATAGAATTTATCAAATTGATAATGAAATAATTTATTCACATAAAATGCTTCTATTAAGAATGCAATTTGTTCTCTTAACTTTGTTCTGCCTGACCATACACCTTCACCTGTGAGAAAAAAACAAGACATAGGCGCATTGATATATGCTATGGGGCCATGGTAAGCATATACGAAACTTGCAGTCCAATCATTGCTACGTAATTGCCATAATAGCTTCGTTCTATAAGGAATAAAAATATTACGAAATACAACAGTCGTGTTATGAATAGTTAGCTGCCTTGTTGCCAAATTTTCAAATGATATAAGGAAGTCCTTAAGAGCAGGATTGTTTTGCAAATAATGTGTTTTTTTCACTTCGTCAACTATCAAAAGATTATGCCCACAAGCAACGCAAGCAGGGTTGGCATCTAACGCATTTATCTGTTGCTGTAATTTGGTTTCATTCACATAGCAATCATCGGTTTCTAAGACGCAGTAATATTGCCCTTTTATATATTTTTCAATCATCTCAACATTGAATTTTCCACCCGAAATGCTGTTTCCTTGTCGCTTTTTATTAAAAAACAAATGAAAGTTCTTAAATTTATCTTTATAGCTTAAAATAATTTCAGCAGTTTTATCAGTTGAACAATCTTCTACCACCAAAATTTCATACTCAAAGTCAACTTTTTGTGCCAACAAACTATCTAATGCACGAGCAACTGTTTTTTCATGGTTATAACTCAGTAAAATAATACTTAATTTAAGCGTTAAATCAGAAAAATCTTTTCTTTTCTTAACCTTGTGCAAGCGTAACATTGTTTAACACCATTTCATAATATTATAATCTATAATATTGCTATTTTTAACAATAAAGCAATTATTATACCAGTGATGACAGCCATCCAATCTATTGATATATCACAATAAAATTTTTGGCACAGCATTTGCACTATTCACAGAGATTGCATCTTATAGGATGATGAACAGGTGCATGAATGATAATCTAGGAGGTTACCATGGAAGAGTTTGACCATAATGATTTAATGGATTTTGAGCGTGATGACGACCATCTTCCTTTCATTGATGAGATGAACGATATTGATGAACCTGATGACGATTATGATGATGATATTTACGAAGATATCGCTTCATTACGTTCATTCAGCGTTAATTCTGAAGATACTTCACCACGTCTTGCTGAGGAATTTGAATAAAATATGCTATTTCATAAATCAAAAAATAAAGAGTGACTGCCAAACAGACACTCTTTTTTTTGTTGTTTTTAAGCACTACTTCTTTTATGATGCCGATGAAACGATGGGGTCGTAGCTCAATTGGTAGAGCGCTACAATGGCATTGTAGAGGTCAGGGGTTCGATTCCCCTCGACTCCACCATCGTATTTCCATCAATCAGTAGCAAAGCCCCGCGTCATTATTATGGGGGCGCGACGTGTTTTTATCGGCATGGCAATATGTTTTTGCTTTCTTTTATTCGGTATTCTGATAGGTGATATTGCTGTAAGGGCTGGTATAAGAGTTGGTTAGTATGCGGGGGCCTCTTGCTTGGTATTGTCGAGATGGTTGCTATTATAACTAAGCCCTGGTTGCTGGGTGGGGTGATAATTCTCGTTCGCGGGGGTGAGCGAAGATTATAATTTAGAAAAAAATATTGCTGAAATAAAAGGTGCTACTCTTTATGCCAGCTTACAGAAATTCTTTATTGATGACCCCCACGCTATTTTAGCCTTGCCAATATACAAGAAGTTCAAATTTCTGATGAAAAAATAGCAAGTGAGCGGGCAAAAATTTGGGGTGAAAAGTATACAACAAGACTTGGTTACATGATGTTATGGTTGATTTTACTTTCTGTTACATTAGTATTGATTTCAGCAATTTTAATATGGGCATGGCATAGCTTAGCAAATATAGATAGACATTTTTTAGATACGATACAAATTGATAAAATACAAACTGTTCTATTTAGTGGTTCAGTGGCATCTCTATTTTCAATAGCTATTCGCTCTTTTTCAAATAAATACTTTCATTCGGACAAGTAACTTTTTCAAGATAGCCATATTTTGCCTATTCTGTCTTGAATCTTTTGCGTGTAAGTATCGATAAGTTGTTTGTTGCCCTCAATGATTTTTCTTTCTATTTCTAATTCAGCAATAAGCTTTTCTTGTATTTTTATGGGTGCAATCGGAACTTCAATAGCCCTGATAATCGGCATGTTTAATCCACTTCTTTCTTTATCACCCGTTAAGTTTCTAATTTTCTGATAAATGTTACTAAGGTATAAAAATAAGAATTCTGTTTTTATGATGCTATCATCAGGCTTTATAGAAACAAGAGATTGATTGCAAGTGGCTTGCATTCTTAAGATTGCAACGGTCCCTCTAGTTTTACCTTGTCCATTTAACGCAATTAGAACAGAGTTTATTGGCAACATTTTTGCATTCGAATTTTCCAGATGGTTCCCTGCTTTCGCAGGGACGATGGAAGGGCGTTTAATGCAAGCTAATTTTACTCACTAAATAAAATAAGCGGGATACGGCAAGATTTAATCAATTTTGCCGTGATACTGCCCATCAGCATCGTGCGGATTTTGGAATGGCTATATGCGCCTGTAATCAGCAAATCTATATTTTTATCGCTTACGTAATTGATAATTTCATTATCGGCATTTGCGGTTTTTCCTACATGGCTAATTACGTTCAGCCCTGCTTTTTCTAAAATATTTACCGCTGAATTTATATCAATTGTATCATCTTTGCTTGCCGATAAAATATGGCATTCTAGCCCTTTGAATAGAGCAGAATTTGCCACATAATCGATGGCTTTTTTTGCATTATTTTTGCCATCATAGGCAATTAAAAAGCGTTGCATTGGGCGCATGGTGGCAGATGCAAGGAACAAAGGTTTCTTGGTAATGCGTGCAATTTTTTCTAGGTTAGAGCCCAAAAATTGCGAATCCACATTGGCTTGTTCACCGCGCTTGCCGATAAAAACAAGGTCAACATCTTTTTCTAATTCCTGTACGGTTTCTTCAAAATTGCCGCGCCTGTGCCAGAGTTTGATTTTATCTATACCCGCATCGCGTAATATTTCTTCGCCATGTGCTAAAATTAATCTGCCTTTTTTTTGTTCTATCTGTCCACGTTCTTCATCAATTTTGGTCAATTCTTCGCGGATTTTGCTTTTTGCGCCTAAGCCGATGGCGCCAGTATGGTCATGCCCCGGCGCTTGCAAATCTGCATGGGCGCGCACCACATGAAGCAATTCAATATCTGCCTTTAACCGTTTTGCCGCCCACGCACCATGGGCGCAAATATTATCGGCATAAGACGAACTATCAATGCATAGCAATATTTTTTTTGTCATTAGCTTTTCACCTTTTAATGGTCGGATATAATATCAAAATTATCAGCTTTATTCTGAATTGTCAGCCTAGCTACCAATGTTTTACTGGCTTCATTCATGCCGATAATTTCTACTTCTGTGCCTTCACGGCGAAATTTTAGCACCACTTTATCTAGCGCACCTACAGCGGATAAATCCCAAAAATGGGCACGGCTAACATCAATCGTGATTTTTTTTGTGACTTCTTTGAATTGAAAACTTGCGGCGAAATTATCAGCAGATGCAAAAAATACCTGCCCATAAACTCGATAATAGCGGACATCATTTTTGAATTCGCTTGTTACATTTAACAGTTGCGAAACTTTGCGGGCGAAGAATAACGCGCTCATCAGCACGCCAATAAATACCCCTATTGCCAAATCATGAGTGGTTAGCACCACCACCACTGTGGTTAGCATCACCAAAGATGAATTTTTAGGGTGGGTACGCATATTGCGAAAAGAAGACCAGCTAAACGTGCCAATGGCAACCATAATCATCACCGAAACCAATGCCGCCATAGGAATTTTTTGCACCCAATCATCCATCACCAAAATGAGGAACAGCAAAAACGAACCCGCAAATAAAGTAGAAAGCCTTCCGCGTCCGCCCGATTTTATATTAATCACCGACTGCCCAATCATGGCACACCCCGCCATGCCTCCGAAAAATCCTGTGACAATATTCGCAATGCCTTGCCCCCGACATTCACGATTTTTATCGCTTGATGTGTCGGTCAAATCATCAATGATGGTTGCGGTCATCAGGGATTCCAAAAGCCCAATTGCGGTTAAGGTCAGCGCGAATGGGGTGATAATCATTAAGGTTTCTAAATTGAGCGGAATATCAGGAATTAAGAATATTGGCAAGGTGGCGGGCAACTGCCCCATATTGCCTACGGTACGCAAATCTAATCCGAAATAAAGGCTAATCGCGGTAAGGGTGATGATGCAAATCAGGGGGGACGGCACGGTTTTGGTGATGCGGGGTAGCAAATAAATAATGCCCAAGCCTAGCGCAACCATGCCATACATTTCGATGCCGACATTCTTAAATTCAGCCAATTGTGCTAAGAAAATTAAAATTGCCAGCGCATTCACAAAGCCAGTAACAACCGAACGCGAGACGAAACGCATTAACGTGCCCAATTTGAAAACACCTGCGATAATCTGAAAAATGCCTGTTAAAATTGTGGTGGCGAATAAATATTCTAGCCCGTATTCTTTAACCAATATCACCATCGCCAATGCCATGGCGCCAGTTGCGGCGGAAATCATACCCGAACGTCCGCCAGCAAAGGCAATAACCACTGCCATTGAAAATGAAGCATATAAGCCCACTTTCGGGTCAACCCCAGCAATGATGGAAAAGGCAATCGCTTCAGGAATTAGCGCAAGCGCCACCACCATACCTGCCAGAATATCGTTGCGGATATTGCCAGTCCAGTTTTGATGCCAATAAGTGGCGTTGGGAAATTGAAATTTCATCGGCGAAGAAATCCTTATTAAGGGGAGATTGCAAAGATTGTTATAGTAGTGATTTGCGATATTATTACAAGGGGGGTTAGGGGTTTAAAGCTTGTAAAATTATTTAATAGCGGGGGGTTATTAAGGGGGGTACATAACGAGGCATAGGCGCACCGCCAATATGCCGAAGCGTATGTCGCACCCCCCTTAAATAATAAAGCGGAGTATATGTCGACCCGCGCATTAATATTATGGGGGTGCGACGTGCCTTATCGGCACAACCCCCAAACCCCCACCATTATTTTTATTTCAAAACTTTTCGAGATGCCAGTTTTAAGTACAGCGGGGGGTTATTAAGGGGGGTACATAGCGAGGCATAGGCGCACCGCCAATATGCCGAAGCGTATGTCGCACCCCCCTTAAATAATAAAGCGGAGTGCATGTCGACCCCCGCATTAAAATATTAGCAACGATAGAGATTTGCGTACTCTGCTTGATATAAATCGCTATCTGAATCTTTCGGAACCCTTAATGACTGAATTAATGAAAGCGCAATATCAGCAAAGTTTTACTGGCAATCACCAAACTGATGAGCTGATTCAAAAAATCGACCAAGCAAATAAACTCTCTGAACTGCCTGAAACAGCTTTTGATAATTTGATGAATTATCGGGGCAAGCAACTTAACTTTAATGAGAAAACAATAGAAAGTCTCAAGAAAATAGAGAAAAAAGCAACATTAACCGAGCAAGAAAAATCTTCACTTGCTTATGAAATTGCCAGCAACCCTCATCATATTTCACAACTGCCACAAGAAAGTAAAAAAAACGTGGATGAAACATTCAGCAATAAGAATGAGGAAATGAAGAAATTTTTTGAATTGATTGAGCCAGAAAAATTATCATCTCATGTTAAAAGTGAGCTTCCCATTTACGAACAGCTTTTATCGCGCATTGAAAATGGGCAAAAGCCCAGCGACCACGAATTGCAAAAGCTAGATATTCTGCATGATGAATTGGTGCGTTACAATATGCTAGATGCCATGCCTAATCGTAGTCAAGCGTTTTTGGAAAATTACCAAACCGAGCAGGAGTTGAAGCAGAAAGCACCGCATAATGCCTACCAACTTTTGGAAAAATTGAAAGCAGAACAACCGTTGAAAGTTTTTGAGGCGTTTTATCTTAGCCGTTACATGCCGAAAGAAAAGCAGGAAACCCACCCTATTTATGGTGTTACTAATTTTTATAAGGAAATTAACAAGACACTGGAAAACTTACCGCAAGATGTGCGAGATAAAGCATCAGAGGTGCAAGAGTTGGTTGATGAAAAAGCGATTAAATTAATGCAACAGGTGATTGACCAAATTAAAAAAGAAGAAAGGAGGATTACAAAAGAGGGCATTGAGATGCCACATTATGGCTTAACGCTTAAGCTGACCTCTAATTTTATGGAAATCAGAATGACAAAAGAATTTGCAGATAAACTTGCTGATGAGGCTGTTGAACAACTTCTTGCAGGCAAACTCAATACCGAAAAAGAAGAAATTTTTCGTTTCCATGAAGGCATCGATAGTACAGCTCATTATGAGAGTGATGGCAAAATTACTTACCAATATGGCTTTAAGGCAAGACCTGAAATTGCTAAAATTTTCAAGGTAACACCTAGCGATAATCATACTGTGACTATTCTTGAATATCACCCAGATCATGGTGTTTTGCTAACTAAATTCAGGCATGTTCAAAAGCTTTATCGTAATCTTGGTGATGATTTGCAGCAAGGGCAAGAAATTGGCACTTATGCAATATCAGAAAAGAAACCGCCTTATGCAAAAGAAGACCTTTTGAAAAAAGCAAAAGAGCATGGGCATATTGAACGGCGTCTTGCCAAACCGGAATATTTAAATGATTTTACCAGTGGTGAAAAATTTAACCTTGAAAAATTTAGCAATGTTTCTGATGATGTTGTAAGGTTGGTACAGCCAATGATTCAAGGTAATGATTATCATGGGATTGCCTTATTCTCACCCAATAGTGCCTTGAACAATCAATTTTTGAATATGATTGAACAAAAATGGCTCGCAGAAACAAAAATTTCATTACAAGATTTGCAAAAGAACAATCCTCTTTCAACGGATGAGATGATAAAACATATTAAGGAAAATCTTAATAGTGCTATTTCACGTGATATTTTATTGTTGGAAACCATCATTGCAATATTACAAAAACTGCAAACCTTATTGGCAGAAGTAGGAACACGTAATGATGACATTGATAAGCTAATCCAAGATGCGAAACAAACTGCACTTGATTTAGATGATATATTGCGACCAAAGCAAACTAAAGTGATAAAAAAATCTTGACTTTGATGTGAGTGAAACTATAGGATAGAGGCATGAAAAAATATTTTTATCTCTCTATCCTGTTTTTTTCTGTTACAATCTTTAGTTGTTACGAGCTCGCGGTTGCAGAACAATTTCTAACAGTTGAACAAAAAGCCAATTTTGAAAATACAAAAAAATTCCGAGAATATTTCTATGAAATTGATCCTGAATATGCTTATTATGCACATCGTTATGATGATGGTTCTTACTTTCCTGAAGCGCGTGAGCAAGAAATCTTAACTCATGTTGAAAATCAGTTCTTAAAAGATAAACCTTACCCCGTTGAAACAAATATCGAAGGTTATTTTTGGGTTAATCCGCTAAATTATAGCCATAGTTTGGCAATGGCAAAATTATTACTGCGTTATGGTGGCAATCCTTTTCATCAGAATGAAATTCGTTTTGGCTCTTTTGATATAGGATGGATTACAAGACAGAAAGGACGAAAAAAAATTCAACATTTTGAAAATCATAATGAAGTTATCAAAGCTTTGCAATCTAGGTCGCATTCATGGTCTCCTGATTTACCTAGTGATATTGCTATCGATATTAGCAAATTATTCTTAGGATTGGGGGTTGATATGGCTGCAGATGCAAAAAGATGGGGCGACACACTTAGAAAAACATTACATGAAGCCCAATTAAAGAGAGGACGTGTTACACAAGATTCTTATATTAAACCTGATAATAGACACAGTGCAGATGACCTTAAAAAACCAGAGCATGATATTTATTATAAAATAGATACTCATTTTTACCGTTCGCCCGTTACTTACTGGCTAGAAGAATTTATTGAGAGCGGCTATTCTGCTGAAATACTTGAGACGCATAAGTTGCATTATCCACGCTTTATGAAAGGGGCAAGCGTTGAAGATGTGAAAGATATGCTTGATAATCCGAAAGCACACGCGATTAAAACCAACATAAATTGTAATTATGATAAAGATGAAGATGAAGATGAGACTGCACTTATCTGCCCCCTTACCCCCTCAATCAATATGAGAGACGCAATGGGCAGAACTCCACTACATATCGCAGGCAATGAGGGCAACGAAGACGTGTTTAACTACCTGAGAAACAACGGCGCAGATGCATCAATTATGGATTATCGCGGTAACTCGCCCACTTTATAATTAATGCGGGGGTTGACATGCACTCCGCTGATGGGCTTTTGCCAACATCAGCGAAGTGCCAATATCAGCAGAGTATCTGTGGCGACCCCCGCATCAAAAAAACACCCCTCTCGTCGTCCCTGCGAAAGCAGGGAACCATAAATCATCACAAAAAACCACCCAGCTTGCCGATGATTTATATGAAAAATGGGGGAACTATCAATCAAAAGCAAAGAATGTTATAGAAAGTGCAATGTTACAATAACATTGATTATTCAATCATTTTAAATTATCATGAGAGGATGAAAAAGTTATTTTATCCTCTCATATTTTTATTATTGATATTACAACCAATAATATCGGTAACCGTTAATGCTGAAACAGTGAAAACAGATGAAATTTCTTCAGTCAGGAGTTTTCTTTCGAGCGTTCGTTCTGAATATTATTATTATGGCAATAAATATGATGATGGTAATTATTTTCCTAAAGTGCGAGAACAAGAATTATTAACAAATATTGAAGATAATTACCTTAAAAAATATCCTTACCAAAAACTTGATGATAGGGATAACCCGTTAGCTGAAGTATTCCATGTGTCATTTGCCAAATTATTTTTACGCTATGGTGGCAATCCTTTTGATTTATCATTTACCGTGACTCCCTTATCGAGAGTTGTATCACGCTCACAAATAAATAGAAAAAATGTACCTGATTTAACCCATGATGAAATTATTGCAGCGATTAAGAATCATCCTAAACCATGGATTGGTAATTTACCGAGCAATAATGTGATTGGATTGGCAAAGCTTTATTTAAGTTTGGGTGCGGATATTCATTTTAAGGATAGTTACGGACGCGATGTGCTCTATCTTTCGTTATATAAGTACCTATGGATAGGGGATGGCGATTATGATAATGAAACATATGCTAGACTCGATGAAAAGCATTTATCTCATCAGGAAAAAAAATCACAAGAAGAAGGAAATATTAGATTCATTAAATATTATAAAACCCCTGTCACCTATTGGCTATTAGACTTTTTTGTACGTGGCTATTCTGCTGAAATGCTAGACACGCATAAGTTGCTGTACCCGCGTTACATGAAAAGGGTAAGCGTTGAAGATATAAAAAAAATGCTTGATAACCCGAAAGCACACGCGATTAAAACCAACATAAATTGCAATTATGATAAAGATGAAGATGAAACTGCACTTATCTGCCCGCTTACCCCCTCAATCAATATGAGAGACGCAATGGGACGCACGCCCCTCCACATCGCAGGCGAACAAGGCAACGAAGATGTGTTTAACTACCTCAAAAATAACGGCGCAGATGCATCAATTATGGATTATCGCAATAATCTGGCAATATTAAATTAATAAGGGATTGCGACCTTGCTTTATTATTTATGGGGGGTGCGGATTTTTGTGATGATGAGGCAGAAGCCCATCATCAAAAAATAACCCCCCATGCCCCCCGCTGTGCCATATACTAAAATATCGATTGTGTTTAAATGCCCCCGCACCCTAAATTATTAATACGGGATTGCGACCTCACTTCTCGATGGCGAGACAGAAGTCCGCTATCTTGCGAGGTGCCCCCCTTATGAACCCCCTCGCATCATTATTAATTGGGGGTGCGATACCACTTATCGGTGATGAGGGCAAGCCCTCACCCTTGTGGCAACCCCTTTCAATAACCATCGATGACGTTTTCAGCACCCCCGTGAACATATAAGCAAAGCAGAATCTCTTAACAACTCTCCGCCGTACCTAGCATAAGCATCGAAGTTTTTCTCAACCCAGAATTTCTTTTAATGGATTGTCTGTAGGTTGCATTTGCCTGACCAAATCCACCAAATCAAGATGCACCCAATTTTCACATATTCTTCTTTTATCACAGCGATAGAAATCCATCACGCGCAATGTTAAAGGGCGGTTATCAGCCTTCATGCCTAAATAATCGCCTTGAAACGTCATCGTCATGCTTGGCCAGCCTGAAGCCGCGCTATAATGCCCATCACCAATACGGCAATAATGATTGCCACCTTTTCTATCAGGAAAAGCGGTTAAAAAACTTTCGCGATGGTCTTGCACGAAACCTTGCCACATATAATTTGACCCGATGCCCGTTGGACCATACCACATCATTTTTTCATGCCATGAGCCATTCTCGCCTGTTTGATTTTCTGAAGCAAACGTCTCAGGATTGAAAGCACTTAAATTTGCAAACATGCTTTCCATGATGCGAATGCTATTCTTGCCATCACCCGATTGTGGCAAAATACCATCTTGGGTGGCAGGAGGTGGGAATGTTATTTCAGTGCCTAAATTTGTAGGAAAAGGATTTCTACCGCATTGCGCCATCAAATTAGGCAAATCAATAATCATCTTGACTTGGGTAATCATGCCATGTTCAATGCGATAAAATTCGCCAGAACGCAAAAACACAAGATGATTATTCGCAGCAATACCACAAAAATCTTGGACAAAATTACCAACATAATGGGTCACCGATGCCACCCATTCACCCCCTTCATCACGGATATTCTTGCCCCCCATGAAAATAGCATCACGCCTATAAAGATTGGCAAAACTTTGCCGTAAAACTTCATAAAATTGATTGATAACAGCATCTTTACCATGCAACTGATCGATAGGTGCAAAGCAATCATAGCAAACATCATCTGCCAAGATGCGGTAATCACCTGCTAAAAGAGCATGGATTTGAGGGTAAATTTCATCACGAAACGGCATATATAATCCTCATCATAAATTTTCTTTCACTCTATTTATAGAATGACCTATAAAAACCAAAATAACCATTATCAATAATTATATCATATATTTAGAACATTTTCTCTATTGTGTAATAATAAAAAATATGTTACTTTGTCGTGCAGTAATATCATTATGTCGCTTGTGTAATAATGTAACAGTGTGTAATAATGTAACAGTGCTTATCTGTAATAAATTAAGAAAATAATGGCAGAGATTAAATTTAATAATATTATCAAAAAATGGGATAATTTTATTGGGGTTGATAATTTTAATATTACAATTGCCGATAAAGAATTTTTAGTTTTACTAGGTCCATCTGGTTGCGGAAAAACCACCACAATGCGTATGGTTGCTGGGCTTGAAACACCATCTTCAGGTGAAATCTGGATTGGTGATAAAATGGTCAATAATATGGCACCCAAAGACCGTGATGTTGCGATGGTTTTTCAAGGTTACGGGTTATACCCCAATATGAGCGTTTATGAGAATGTTCGCTTCCCCTTAAAAGTGCGTAAAGTAGATGCAAGCACCCATGATGAGCGGGTGATGCGCGCGGCAAATATGGTTGAACTTGCACCGTTTCTTCATCGCAAGCCTGCCGACCTTTCTGGTGGGCAAAGGCAAAGGGTTGCTTTAGCCCGTGCCATTGTGCGCGAACCAACTGTATTTTTAATGGATGAACCCTTATCTAATTTAGATGCAAAATTGCGCGTTTCCACAAGGGCGCAAATCAAGAATTTACAGCATGAACTTCAAACAACCACTATTTATGTAACCCACGACCAAGTAGAAGCGATGACTTTAGCTGACCGCGTGGTTGTCATGAATCACGGTCTTATTCAACAAATTGGCACCCCGCAAGAGATTTACGAACAGCCCAGAAACGAATTTGTCGCAGGCTTTATTGGCTCGCCTGCCATGAATTTGATTGAAGGCGAGATTAAAAACGGGGTGTTTCAAGCGGATAATATTCAAATAAAGGGTATCAAAGCACCCGATGGAAAAATTAAATTAGGCTTTCGGGCTGAAGATGCCTTTCTGAATAAGGGCAATGATATTAAAGCGCCGATTTATACGGTAGAACAGCTTGGTGATGCCGTGATGCTAACCTTGCGAGTGGGTGGTAGCTTGGTATCGGTAAAAACGCAAAAAGATTTTGTTGGCGCAATTGGTGAGGAAATCACCGTTTCTGTTCCACAAAAAATTTGTCATTTGTTTGATATACAAACAGGGGCAAAAATTGTCACGTCAAAGTGATTTATTTCAACTTATAAGGAGTTAAAAGATGAAACAACTATTAAAACTAGCGGTAAGCATTGCATTCTTTGCATTGCCTAGCCTTGCTTATGCTGCAGATTGCGGTTTTGGCAAAGGGCGGGTAAGCATTGTAGGCAATGAATTTCCTGCTATTCAATCGGTTGCCGCACGGGCAGCCACATGCAAAACTGCACCTAAGGTGAAATCAAACTTAACGGCTGATCACCAAAAAATCAATGTTGATGGTATGAAAGCAAACCCTGCTACATATACATCGGCTGTTATTGCCAATTCTTCTTTGATTGCACTCATGAATAATGATGTTGTGCGCCCATTGAATGATTTGCTTGCAAAGCATGGTGATGGCATTACGAAAAATCAAAAAATCACGATTGATGGTGATGTGATGGCGATTGCCTTTATGGCGAATGCACAGCATCTTATCTATCGGGGTGATATTCTTGAGCAAGTCGGTGCGGATGTACCCACAAGCTATGAAGAACTTTTGAAAGTAGCCAAGAAAATTCGCAAAGAGGGAATTTTAGAATATCCTGTTTCAGGTGCTTATAAAGCAGGCTGGAATCTGGCGCAAGAATTTGTCAATATGTATATCGGACATGGCGGTGAATTCTATAAAAAAGGTACCGCTGAAGTTGCGATTAACAACAAGCAAGGTGCTGCTACTTTGAAAACGCTTAAACAGCTTACTGAATATATGAATCCTGATTATCTGACACATGATTCCAATGCGGCTGCGGCTGAATGGGAAGCTGGTAATGTGGCATTGATGAATTTCTGGGGTTCACGTACAGCTGTGCTTATGGATACCGAAGGTTCTGCGCCTGTTGTTCATAAAAACACCAAAGTCTCTGGTCCGTTGACCGTTGGCAAAAGCGGTGTGCCTGCAACTACCCTATGGTGGGATGGCTGGACTGTTGGCAAAAATGTTTCTGATGAAGATGCAACGGCAACATTCCTTGCGATGAAGCATGGTATTTCTCCGGGGCTTTTGAACGAAGAAACAATGGGGCAAGCGGTATGGATTATCGATGGTTATGAACCTGCACCAGTAAATGAAGGCGTGTTTAAAACCATTCAATCAGGTGCAAAACCTTACCCGATGCTTCCGCATCATGGTTTATTGCATACAGCTTTGGGCAATAATATTGCTGATTTCTTGCAAGGCAAAGAAAGCGCGAAACAGACTTTGAAAGATATCGAAGCTGAATATACTGCGGCTGCCAAAGAAAAAGGCTTTATCAAATAAGCAGATTAACATTGAGCGAAAGAATTTCCTTTTCTAAAGATTTTCTTTCGCTCTTTATTCACCCGATTGTTCTTTTATTATGATACATAAAGATTTTTTAAGATTTGTCTCTCCGACGATGCTGGCGATGACATTGTTTATTGCCGCGCCGATTGTCTCTGTGCTTATTCAATCTTTTCATTCGCCTCACGAACAAGTCATTATTGAGGTGGAAAATTGTGGTCCATTCGGTTGCACCATACAAGGCATGGTTGACCAAGAAGCAACCAAAGAATTAAATAAATCAAAACCATTGGGTAAATTTGTTGGCACTGATATTTATACCAACCGCAACCATTTGGCTTTTGGGGAAATTGCTGAAATCTGGCGGACAAGCGACGGGACAAAAGATTTTTGGAAGCAGTTACTGAATTTGCCTTTTTACGGCGCGCTCGCTTTCACCCTTACCTATACTTTTACGGTAACCCCTTTGGCACTGATTTTTGGTTTTGCAGTTGCCTATGCAGTTAAATCCATTCCGCGCATGTTCAAAGGTCCTATGATTTTTTTCTCACTTTTGCCAATGATTGTAACCCCGCTAATTGGTGCCTTAATATTGTTTTGGATGATTGATGCGCGCGGTATTATCGGGCAATTTATTCAATATATGGTGAGTGACCCCAATCTTTCGCTAAAAGCATCAACCGGATTAACATGGATGATGCTGATTGTTTACGGCGTGTGGAGTACAACTCCTTTTGCTTTTGTGGTGTACTATGCAGGCTTGCAAACTGTACCAGAAGATGTGATTGAAAGCGCGTTGATTGATGGTGCAAATGTGTGGCACCGTATCAGGCATGTTATTTTACCGCATTTATTGCCCCTCACCACTTTTATGGCGCTGATTAAAATTATGGATAATTTCCGTGTATTTGAACCGATTGTTAGTTTTAACGCCGAAGCGCACGCGCAATCACTCTCTTATTTTATTTTTAGTGATATCAATGGCGAAACTCGATTACTATCATCTGCCGCCGCCACATCGGTACTTACCATTCTTGGGGTTGCAATATTGATAACGCCCGTATTAATCAGCACATGGAAAAGTTATGGAAAAAAATAAAACATTATTCCAGCAAAAGCTTTATACCCCGCTACGCGATGTAAGTACCAAGTTACGCAATTCAGGTATCACGCTACGTAATTTCAAGTTACGCCATCTAGGTTTGCTAGGCTTAGGATTGTTTGTTTTTAGCTGGTTTATCATTTCTGCCTTTCCATTTTTTTGGACATTTTGGGGTTCTTTTAAGGTAGAAAGCGATTTCTTTTCAAAAGAAAATTGGCGTTATGCCCTTACTGGCACGCGCACATTAATTGAAACAAATGGCTTGTTCACCCTTAATGGTTATCGTGGCGCATGGGTTGAAGAAGAATTTTGGCGCGCAGGGCTGAACACATTCATTGTGTGTTTTTTCGTGGTTAGTATTTCTCTCACCATTGGCACGCTTGGGGCATATGCGCTCTCACGCTCTACGTACCGTTATGCCTTTTGGTTATTAATTACGGCTCTTATTTTTCGGGCTATGCCCCCTATTACCCTTGTTTCAGGCTATTTATTGCCCTTTTATGAATGGAATTTATGGGGACGTTTAAGCACAACCATTGTTGTATTGGTGGCAATTAACCAACCATTCACATTGTGGATGTTGACCTCGTTCTTTCGAAATATTCCGCAAGATTTAGATGAAAGCGCGATGGTAGATGGTTGCACACGATTTCAAGCTTTTCGCAATGTGATTATGCCAGTCATGTGGCCGGGGGTGCTTACCACCGCCCTTTTCTCATTACTACTTGCCTATAATGATTTTGCTGTGACCGCCTTATTGCTCTCAAAAGAAAACCAAACCATGGTGCCAAAAATAGCCAGTTTCTTAGGCACAACCCAAACCAAAGGCAATGTCATGTTTGCAGTATCATCAGTAATTTCCACAACCATTCCATTATTTATATTGGTGATGTTTTTCCAACGCCGCCTTGTAAGTGGGTTAACGGCAGGGGCTGTTAAAGGATAAAATAATGAAAGGTGCACGCCCGAAACAAGCAATTCTATCACATGATACGGATATGGCAAAAACTGATGAAACCCGTCAGGTGATTGAAAATATGGTTGATGGCTTGAATGACCACCGCATTACCGATATTGGTGATTTTTTCTCACATAATTTTCGCTGGATGGGCAATCAGGGCTGTGGCACTAAAAATGGCTTAAAAGAATTTCAAGAAAATTGGCAACAACCGTTTCAAGAGGCATTCGGCGATAAGGTATGTATTGATGAAGCACGGCTTTATATGGGTGAATGGTCAGCCGCTTTTGGCAGGCAGGAAGTTGTGCATCATGGTGAATTTATGGGTGTTAAACCCACAGGCAAAAAAATTGAAATACGCTATATGGATTTCTGGAAAGTTGAAAATGGTAAAATCACGGATAATTGGGTGATGGTTGATTTTCCGCATGTGCTGGCACAGCTAGGGGTTGATGTGTTTTCGGGACAAGGTTGGGAAGCTTATGATAAAAAATCTCAAAAAAATTAATGAACAGGTGATGAAATATGACAATAGACTATCTAAAAAAAGGTCTCGCTGAAGCATCACGCGCTGAAGATGATGCGAAAGTGCGTAAAATTGTTGAGCAAGCCTTACAGGATATTACCGATAATGGTGATAAGGCAATTCGTGCCATGTCAGAACAATATGATGGTTATTCACCTGCCAGTTTTCGGTTATCAAAAACAGAAATTGATGCGCTGATTGCAAAAGTTTCACCGCGTGATTTAGAAGATATCCGCTTTGCCCAGAAGCAGGTAAGGAATTTTGCTGAAGCGCAACGCGCCAGTATGCAAGATATTGAAATTGAAACCTTGCCGGGCATTATTTTAGGGCATAAAAATATTCCTGTGCAATCGGTGGGCTGTTATGTGCCTGCTGGTAAATTCCCAATGGTGGCATCAGCGCATATGTCGGTACTCACGGCTAATGTTGCCGGCGTGCCACGCATCATTGCCGCGACTGCGCCTTTCAAAGGCGAGCCTAACCCTGCGGTGATTGCTGCTATGCATCTGGCTGGTGCGCATGAAATTTATGTGTTGGGCGGCATACAAGCAATCGGTGCAATGGCATTAGGCAGTGAAAGTATCACGCCAGTTGATATGCTTGTAGGGCCCGGCAATGCCTTTGTTGCCGAAGCAAAAAGACAGCTTTATGGCAAAGTTGGCATTGATTTATTTGCAGGCCCAACAGAAACAATGGTGATTGCTGATACCACTGTAGATGCAGAATTATGTGCGACTGATTTATTAGGGCAAGCAGAGCATGGCTATAATTCGCCAGCGGTGATGATTACCAATTCGCGCAAATTGGCAACAGATACATTGAACGAGATTGATAAATTATTGAAGATTTTACCAACCAGTGAAACGGCAGGGGTTTCGTGGCGTGATTATGGCGAAGTTATTCTATGCGATAGCTATGAAGAAATGCTGGACACAGCCAATGATATTGCATCAGAGCATGTGCAAATCATGACAGACCGTGATGATTGGTTTTTAGAAAATATGCATTCTTATGGCGCGTTATTTTTAGGCGCGCGCACCAATGTTGCCAATGGTGATAAGGTGATTGGCACAAATCACACATTGCCAACAAAGAAAGCCGGACGCTATACAGGCGGTTTATGGGTAGGAAAATTCTTGAAAACCCATAGCTATCAAAAAATTCTCACCGATGAAGCGGCGGCTTTGATTGGTGAATATGGCTCAAGATTATGCATGTTAGAAGGCTTTGTTGGACATGCCGAACAATGTAATGTGCGCGTGCGCCGTTATGGCGGTAGAAATATTCCTTATGGGCATGCGGCAGACTAATGCATCAGCAAGCAAAAACACTTATTCAGCAATGGCGGGCGTCACTCTATGATTTTGATGAAAAAACCGCACGGCAGAATCTGAAAAAGATTGCACAAGATGCCGTTTTTCACATGTGTTATCCTTTTGGTGATTTTGATAATGCCGATGATTTTTATGATGCGGTTTTTCTTCCCCTTAGCCAAGCATGGCAAAATTTAGAACGGCGCGATTATATTGTTATTTCTGGTTGCGATGAGGGTGATGCTCAATGGGTGGGGTGCGCTGGCTCGTATGTGGGTAATTTTTATGAATCTTGGTTAGATATTCCCCCAAGCGGTCATCTTGTCCATATGCGCTTTCATGAATTTTATAAAATTATTGACGATAAAGTTGTAGAATTTCAAGCCTTGTGGGATATACCCGAAGTGATGTTACAAGCAAATGCATGGGTGATGACGCCCTCTTTAGGGCGTGAATGGCATGTGCCTGCCCCCGCCACTGGTGATGGGCTTAATGTTTCAGGCACTCAGGCGCAAGCATTGCAAACCCGCCAACATATTATTGATATGTTGTTAGATATGAAAAACCATCCCTTACAGCCACCAGAATCCATGAAACTGCCCCTTTATTGGCATGAAAAAATGATGTGGTATGGTCCTTCGGGGATTGGCACAGGGCGTGGCATTGCTGAATTTCGCCATTTCCATCAAATCCCTTTTTTGAAAGCCATGCCTGATAGAGGGCAATATCCAGAGAGAATAACCTATCATTTTTTTGCTGAAGGCAATTATGCCGCCGTTACAGGCTGGCCCGATATGGCGCAAACCATTACGCATGATGGTTGGTTAGGCATTGCACCGGCAAATCAAAAAATCACCATGCGTAGCTTAGATTTTTGGCGTTTAGAGAATGGCAAAATTCGTGAAAATTGGGTGCTGGTAGATTTATTAGATATGTATCAACAAATTGGGGTTGATGTTTTTGCCCGCATGAATGATTTTAATAAAGCGCGTCCTCAAGGCAGGATTAACCTCCACAAAGATTATTAACACAACAGATAGGCAATTATAATTTTATGAAAACACCCTCTTTCAGATTAGACAACAAGCGCGCCCTTGCCGTAGGGGCAAGTTCGGGGATTGGACAAGCCGCAGCGATTGCTTTAGGCGAATATGGCGCACATGTTACTTTGATGGCACGGCGGGAATCTGCTTTATATGAAACGAAAACCATCATTGAAGAATTAGGTGGCACAGCGGAATGCTTGCCTTGCGATATTACGGATATTGCAACATTAGAAAAAACCATTACAGAGCTTCCTTGCTTTGATATTTTGCTCAATTCGGCAGGAATGGCGCGCCACGGCACAGCATTCGATACGCTTGAAGAAGATTTTGATGCCGTGATTAATGTCAATTATAAAGCAGCCTATTTTTTAACGCGTGCGGTTGCCAACCAGCTTGTTAAAGCTAGCAAGCCGGGGTCTCTGATTAATATTTCCTCACAAATGGCACATGTAGGCGGTATTGAACGATCGGTTTATTCAAGTTCCAAACATGCGATTGAGGGCATGACAAAATCAATGGCAATTGAATGGGGAAAATATAATATCAGGGTCAATAGTATTTGCCCTACCTTTATTCGCACCGCTTTAACGCAATCTACTTTTGATAATCCTGAATTGGCAAAAATGATTGTAGAAAAAATCAAATTAGGGCGCATGGGTGAAGTGGAAGATATCATGGGTGCCGTGGTTTATCTAGCATCAGATGCAAGCGCAATGGTTACAGGCTCGTCACTATTAATTGATGGTGGCTGGACGGCAGGTTAAACATAAGGAGTTATCATGCAAAATTTTAGTAACAAATTTAAGGATTTTCCAGATTATATTATCGGTATCACCAAAGAAATTTGGGAAGAAAGAGGAATTAATACATTGCATGATTATTATGCCCCCGATATTATTGTCCGCTCGCCCGGCTCCATTGTGCAAGGCAATCAAAATGTGATTACAGCAACAATGGCAACTTTAGCAGAATTTCCTGACCGAAGATTATTGGGCGAAGATGTTATTTGGTGCGGTTCGCCTGAACAAGGCATGTTATCATCGCACCGGATTTTAAGCACAGCCACCCATACAAAAGATGGGGTTTATGGCAAAGCAACTGGTAAAAAATTACGTTACCGTATCATTGCGGATTGTCATGCAAAAAATAATCAAATTGATGATGAATGGCTCATCCGCGACCAAGGCGCGATTGTGCGTCAATTAGGCTATAATATGCAAGATTATACGCGCGATTTGATAAAGCGCGAGGGGGGTATTGAAAGTTGTACCATGCCTTATCTGCCTGAAAATGATGTGCAAGGTCCCTATAAATCAAACGGCAACGACAATCAATGGGGGCAATATTTGGCTGATATTTTAACACGATTAATGAACGCAGAATTTGGCTTGATTGAAAAATTATACGATAGAGCCGCCAATTTATTTTATCCAAGTGGGGTAGAAACGCAAAGCTTTGATGGCGCAGAACAATTTTGGTTAGGCTTGCGCGCCAGTTTTCCTAACGCTAAATTCACCATCCACCATATTATCGGGCGCGAAGATTCCCTAATGCCCCCAAGGGCGGCAATCAGATGGTCGCTTGATGGCAAGCATGATGGCTGGGGCAGTTTTGGCACTCCTTCAGGGCAAAGGGTGCATATTATGGGCATTACCCATGCTGAATTTGGTCCTTTTACCAATGGCGAAAATACAAACCACGATGCCACAATCAGACGTGAATATAGTTTATTTGATGAAACGGCTATCTGGAAACAAATTCTCATTGGCAAGGGAGATATAGAATGACACCTGAAGATTTTCGCAAACGCATTGTTCGCTATGGTGAGTTAATCCCCTGCAAAACCGCTTTTATTGATGCCCATACTCCCGGCAGTGACCGCAAAGAAAATTTCACCATCATTGGCGGTGGTGTTTCAGAAAGTGCTGACCAGCATGTCCATATTAAAGATACGCCGGGCTTTAATATTGGGGCTGCGGGGCAACCGCCAAAATGTCGCAATTCTTTACATACCCATCGTACTGCGGAAGTGTTTTTTGTGCTGAAAGGACGCTGGCGGTTTTTTTGGGGACGCAAAGGTGATACCGGTGAAGTGATTTTAGAAGAAGGTGATATTTTTAATATTCCAACGGGCATGTTTCGTGGCTTTGAAAATATTGGCACTGATTACGGTATGATTATGGCAATTTTAGGCGGTGATGATGCCGGGGGCGGGGTGATATGGGCGCCCGAAGTGATTGAAGATGCCAAAGCGCATGGCTTGATTTTAGGCAATAATGGCAAGCTTTACGATAGCAAGCAGGGCAAGAATTTGCCCGATAATGTGCAACCCATGCCTGTGATGAATGATGAAAACCTTGCCTTAATGATGGAGCCTAGCACAATGGAAGTTGTGCCTAATTATGTGGCGCGTTATTTGGATTTATGGGCATTGGCGGATAAAAAACCTGTTGAGGTGATTGCAGAAAATGGCATTATTCGTGATAGACCGGGCTTTACGATAGAATTTTTACGTTCATATGATGATGCCTATAATGGCACGCCTTACCAGCATAAACATGCAACAATATTGATGCCTGTGCGTGGCTATTGGCGCATTGAGTGGGAGCATGGCAAAGAGATCTTAAATCCGGGCGATACATGTGCCGTACCCACAAATTTTGCTTATTCATTAAAATCTAGCATGTCCGGTGAGGCATCACTTTATCGCATCTTAGGTAATGATGAGCCAGCTGGCATTACATGGCGAGCATCATCTTAACGCAACATTAAGCATATCGTTGAAAGGAACAACTTATGTCAAAAATTATGGTAACACATGTGGGTTCATTGCCACGTGCGCAAGAAACAGTTGATTTTATTTTCGCGCGTGAAAATAAAGAAAATTACGACCAAACAGCTTTTGAAACGCAAATGACCAAAGCAGTTGATGAGGTGGTGCGCCGCCAAGTGGAAGCTGGAATTGATATCGTTTCCGATGGTGAAACGTCAAAAATTTCATATGCCACCTATGTGAAAGACCGCTATACTGGCTTTGATGGTGATAGTCCGCGCAATGCGCCTGCTGATTTGAAAATGTTTCCAACTTTTTTAGACCGCATTGCCAATCAAGGCGGCACGCCCCAATATGCACGCCCTATGTGCGTGGGTGAGGTAACTTCAAAAGGACAAGATGAATTAAATAAAGATATTGCCAATTTGAAGCAAGCCATGAAAAAACATGGTGCGAAGCGTGGGTTTATGAATGCCGCAAGCCCCGGCGTGATTTCATTATTTTTGCAAAATGATTATTATCCCAACCGTGAGGCATATTTATCAGCACTGGCTGATGCCATGCGTGAGGAATATAAAACCATTACCGATGCAGGTTTGGATTTGCAATTAGATTGTCCTGATTTGGCATTATCACGCCATATGCTATTCCAAGATTTATCTGATGATGAATTTATAAAAATCGCCGATTTACATATAGAAGCCTTAAATCATGCACTGGCTGATGTGCCACAAAATCAAGTGCGTGTACATATTTGTTGGGGTAATTATGAAGGACCGCATTGTTGTGATATTGATATGGAAAAAGTGATGCCTAGCCTGATGAAAACAAAATCGCGCTATATTCTGTTTGAAACATCTAATCCGCGCCATGCCCATGAATGGGAAGTATTTCGTGATAAAAAAGCGGATATTCCTGATGATAAAATTTTGGTACCCGGTGTTATCGATAGCACAACAAATTTTATTGAGCATCCTAGATTAGTCGCACAACGGTTAGAGAAATTCATCACAATTTTTGGGCGTGAGCGCGTTCATGCAGGTTCAGATTGTGGCTTTGGCACTTTTGCAGGCTTTGGAGCGGTTGACCCAGAAATTGCCTATGCCAAATTAGCCAGTTTGGCTGAAGGTGCCAATAGCATCTAAATTAAAATGATTTTGCCCTTAATATTACTGCCCGGTATGATGTGTGATGCCCGTTTATTCGCGCCACAAATAACTGCTTTATCCCATATTGCTATCACGGTCGAAAAAATCACTGAATATGATACTATCTATTCATTAGCCTCTGATATTTTGCAACATGCCCCTTCTGAATTTGCCCTTGCTGGGTTATCTATGGGGGGGATTGTGGCAATGGAAATAGTCAGGCAAGCCCCCGAACGCGTTCAAAGATTGGCATTATTAGATACCAACCCGCTGGCTGAAAATGATGCAACCAAACAAAAGCGCGAACCGCAAATTATCAAAGTGCAACAAGGCAAATTGCTAGAAGTGATGCGCGATGAAATGAAACCAAATTATTTAGCCAAAACTGCACATTATCAAGAAATTCTAGATTTATGTATGGCAATGGCACTCGATTTAGGCGCGGATATTTTTATTCGCCAATCACGCGCCTTGCAAAATCGCCCCGATCAATGCGAAACATTAAGGAAATATCAAGGCAAAACACTGATATTGCATGGCGCAAGCGATACATTATGCCCCGCAGAGCGTCATGAATTAATGCATCAAACAATGCCCAATTCTAGCTATCATATCATTGAACATGCCGGGCATTTGCCAACATTAGAACAACCCCAACGCACCAATCATTTGTTGCGTTCATGGCTTGAATAGGGTTGCTTGCTTAATGCTAGGCACGGCATCTCGATGCTGATGCGTGGCACAGCGGGGGGATTTTTAAGGGGGGTGTTGCCATTCATGCGCTTGATATTCATTCGCATAGGCATTGTGGTACGCAAGTAGCAAAATCAATGATGGTAGCAATAAACGTATAGCGACAACCCTTAAATAATATATCCAAGTGCCGACATAAGTGCCGGGCTGTGCTTACAATTACCACGTAAAAGTTCCTACCTATTTCCGTAAGGTGTTATATTCTGGTAGGCAACCCGACTGGGTTGCGTGGTATATGTAAGCAGGGTGATATTATGTGATTCCATATGGTGAAGCAAGCAAAATATATATGCTGTTAAAAGCTTTTAAGATGATGGCAGGGATTTACCTCATTTTTATGCGGGGGTCGACATACGCTTCGTTATATTTTTTTGGGGGTGCGACCTTGTTTATTTGCGGGGGAAATCGGCTAGCGCCTATGCAATCCCCCGCACCCTAAATTATTAATGCGGGGGAAATCGGCTAGCGCCTATGCAATCCCCCGCACCCTAAATTATTAATGCGGGGGTCGACATGCACTCCGCTTTATTATTTAAGGGGGGTGCGACATACGCTTCGGCATATTGGCGGTGCGCCTATGCCTCGTTATGTACCCCCCTTAATAACCCCCCGCTGTACCAAACATTGGTATCGAAAGTGTGGTAAGGGGTGCTTAATAAGATTCAGAAGAAACGAAAACGCGGGGGAAAAGGGGGCTATCGCTTGCTCGGTATGTGTTAAAAAATACCCGGGCGCATCGTGGCAATTAAGCGGTTCAATCAGGATAGTTCGGTCAGTTTGCCCGATGGCATAATGCAGGTTCTCAAGAAATGTTGCATGCGCTTCGGCACCTTCTGCAAACCCACACATCACATGGATTGCCTTCGCATCAATAACATCTGCATAGGTGATGGCTTCATCAATGGCAGAGCGTGCCTCATCTTTGCGTGTCGATAAAGCCGCAAGCCTATTTTCGCCTGTTTTGCCACGTCTTGTATTCAGCCCCAACATTGGCAAGCCTGTCTCATCTAAGGCGAGGCGCACATCTTCCGCTGGCGTATCATAGGGCCAATGGCATTCAACGGCATCAAACCCTGCCACTTTGGCAGAACGTATCGCATTGGGTAGTGATGAGCATTCTGCCCAAAGGAATCCTAAATTGGCTGAAAATTTCATTCATCCCACTCCACATCAAATTTAGTTGCAACAGCTTTCATTCGCAAATTTTTAGGGTCATGCACAGCATCGCTTAAAATTTCTGCTTTTACCATTTCACCCAAACAGGAAATCTCTAATTTTGGATTATCTGCTAAAATTTTGGGGTTTACGAATCCCATCGCCAAATTTTTATCGGTGAAATGCCCATATGCGTAAGAGCTAATGGAGCCTACCATTTTTTTATCATCATCATTCGCAAAAATCGCCTCAGAACCTAGCAAATGCGCATCTTTATCGGGCAGTTCTAAATAGACTAGTTGGCTTGTATTTAACCCATTATCACGAATTTCTTGCAATTTTTGTTTTCCAATAAAATCTTTGCTGAAATCTACCAAGCGGAGCATATCTAGCATCGCAGGGTTCGCATCATTTGCCATTTCATGGCCACCGCGATAGGCTTTTTCCAACCGCAAAGAATCTAAAGCCTGAGACCCGAACGGCATGATTGAAAATTCTTGCCCCGCCTGCCATAATGTTTGCCATAAATCGCCCAAACGTGCTATGGGTGCGTGCAGTTCAAATGCCAATTCGCCTGTATAAGAAAGCCGTAAAAAACGAGTTTGAATGGTGCCGATATTACATTCTTGCGCGGTCAACCATTTAAAAGTACTGAAATCCATATCTGTACATTTTTGCAATAATTTCATCGCATTCGGTCCAGCAATAGTGAGAATGCCAATGTCATCAGTTTGGTCGGTTATCGTAAAATTGGAATAATTTGTGCGGTTCGCCTCTAGCCAATCCCAAATTCTTCGCCCCGAAGGCGCGCCTGTGATAACATAAAATGTCTCATCGCCAGTTTTCACAATCACCGCTTCGCCTTCAAAATACGCCTGCTGATTCAAAATGGCAGTGAGTGATGTGCCGTTGATTTTTTGCGGAATTTTATTGGCGCAAATATGATTCAAAAACGCCGCCGCATCTGCACCTGTAAGGGTGAATTTGGCAAAGGCAGAAAAATCGCCAATGCCAACATGACTGCGGACATTCAGAACTTCCTGCTTAATTACATCAAAATTTTCACTGCGCCGCCAACATAAAGGGTCGAAATCTGCATAAAGTTTCGGGCGTTCCCAACCCGCTACCTCTTCATAAAGCGCACCGAGTTTTTTGGTATATTCATGCGCGCCTGATATTTTCAAATCGCGACATTCCTTGTGCTGATGTTGCGGATATGGCATGGCTTGACGTAGCGTGTAATCTTCCATAGCGCGTTTTAGCGCGTAATCTTTATCTGCCCAGATACCGAAACGGCGCGGGTCAAAACCACGCATAGAAATATCAGAATTGCCCTTCAAAATCCACTGCGCTAAATAATGCGCCGCCCCCGGTGCCCATGCAATCCCCACGGTCGCCCCGCAAGCCAGCCAGTAATTGCGTAAATTCGGTGCAGGTCCTAATAGCATCGCGCCATCGGGCGTGTAGGTAATGGCACCATTCACCACGCGCTTAATGCCACGTTCCATTAAAGCAGGAAAACGTTCAAAACATTTTTCTACCCAAGGCGTGATACCATCCCAATTTGGATTGAATAATTCATGCGCGCTTTCCCACGGGCAACCCTGCGCCCATACCATTTGCGGAGCTTGCTTATCGTAAAGTCCAATCAACACAGATTCTTTGCCTTCACGGCGCATATAGCCCGAAAAATAATCATCGCGGGTCACAGGAATCTCATGGGCGATATTCTTGAGTTCTGGCACATTATCGGTGATAATATAATGATGTTGCAGGCTGGTGATTGGCAAATCCAGACCAGAAAACGCACCAATTTGCCGTGCATGATAACCACCGGCATTGATGATATGCTCGCATATAATCGTGCCTTGCTCAGTCGTGACTTGCCATTCCATGCTAGGCAGCTGTTTCACATCCAGCGCGCGGCAGGGCTTAGAAATTTGCACCCCAAGATTTTTCGCGCCCTTTGCCATGGCGAAACAAACCCCAGAAGGATCGACATGCCCATCATCTGGCGTGTAAAGTCCACCCATAACCCTCGCCGTTTCAATATCATAAAGCGGGTTGAGTTCCTTCACTTTTTCCGCACTCACAATCTCGGCTTCCTGCCCACGACTAAGAATGGTATCGTATAAATGCTTTATCCAATCCATATGGGCAGGGGAAGTTGCCACCCGTAACGAACCGCACCCATGCCAGCTGACGGCTTGGTTTGTTTCTGCCTCAATCGCTTTGTAAGTCTCTACTGCAATATCGTGAATTGCCCCTAAGGAAAGCGCGCCAACCATGCGGCTAACCAGTCCCGCCGCATGCCATGTTGCTCCCGAAGTGAGTTCACTCTTTTCTAGCAAAATCACATCCGTACAGCCTTGCTTGGCAAGCTGATAGGCACAGGCAACGCCCATATTGCCACCACCAATAATGACAATTTTTACATAAGATGATGAATTTTTTATAGCTTCACTCATTCTTTTTCACTCATTCTTTTTCACTAGACAACAGGGAAAAAGGTTTTTATAGTCGAATAAGCTTATCTTACAAAGAGAGGTTTGACAATGCAAAATATAACGGTGCAAAATAGTATCTTAAATGTTGATGAAAATGTGCTGACACAGGTCAAACATTTGTTGGGTGAGGATGGTTATGCACGTACATTCGCGCCGATTGAAGAAGCATCAGGGCTCGCTAATGCCGCTTATTGGTCAGAAGAATGGCTGAAATTAGAACAAGAACAGGTGTTTCGTCGCTCGTGGGTATTTGCAGGGGCGACGGCAGAAATCCCTAAAGTTGGCGATATTAAGCCGATTGAAATTGGCGGTGCGCCACTGATATTGGTGCGCGAAAGTGCCGATAAAATTATCGCCATGCATAATGTTTGCAGGCATAGGGGCGCAAAACTGATTACCGAAAAATGTCATAAGCGCAATATTGTGTGTCCGTATCATGCGTGGAATTATAAATTGGATGGCACGCTTTTCATGCGTCCACATTTTGAAGGTCCTGATATTATCAATAAGGTGAACGACCCTGATAACGATAAAATTAACCTTGTCCAAACCCGTACGGAAGTTTGGAATGGCTGTATTTTTGTCAATATTTCTGGCGATGCTGAACCGCTGGCAGAATGGTTGAAGCCTATGTTGAAGCGCACACAGCAATATGATTTTTCCAAAATTCGCTGGGCGGGTAAAATAGAGTTTGAGGTGAAAGCCAACTGGAAGTTGGTTTATGAAAATTACATGGAAGGCTATCACGTATTTACAGTGCACCCGAAATTGCTCAAATTTGCGCCAATGAATTTGCGCTGGTCTGGCGAATGGGACGCGCATGTGTTTTACAATGATTATGTCGCACCGAAGCTTGAGGATGGTAGAGGCGAATCCTTGCCAAATTATGCAGGACTAACAGACGAAGAAGCACGGCGCGGCTTGTGGTTTTTATGTTTTCCGCATTTCGCAGCAGAGGTTTTTGCCGACCAATTTTCCTTGCTGGTATCCTACCCGATTGCGCCCAATCTGACGCGCGAAGAATTGCATGTATTTGTGGTGAATGATGAGGCAATGGGCGCAGAATACGATGGCGCACGCAAAAATTTACTGCAAATGTGGGATGATTTAAACCGTGAAGATATCGGTATGTTAGAATTGCTACAGCAAGGCAGATTATCACCCGCTTATGATGGCGGTAGATTATCGCCCCACTGGGAACAGCCAACTCATGATTTCGGCAAACGAATTGTGGAAAAAATTATCGCAAGGTAGCTGGGGTAGATTGAGTCTGTATCAACCTGCGGAAGCAGGGAGGTGTTTATTTATTTTGGGGGTGCGGTATCGCTTCTCGGTGATGAGGGCAAGCCCATCACCTTGCGATAGCCCCCTTTTCCCCCGCGTTTTCGTTTCTTCTGAATCTTATTAAGCACCCCTTACCACACTTTCGATACCAATGTTTGGTACAGCGGGGGGTTATTAAGGGGGGTACATAACGAGGCATAGGCGCACCGCCAATATGCCGAAGCGTATGTCGCCCCCCGCATAAAAACCTCAAACATTATTCTAATTTTGTTCTTTACAACCTTATTTACATATGATACAAATAAGATATAAGGTTTATTGCTGTTTAGTAATATTAAATTTTTTATGAACATAAATAGGCAATTTCCTTGTATTAAAACATTTTATATAGAAATAACACAATCTATAGTTGTGTTATTCATGTATTATGTTAAACAGATACAAAGGAGCACATAGCTTTTGCGTTCACGGGGATGAAAAACATTACCGATGGTTATTGAGAATAATAGCGGGGGTTTGGGGTTCCTTGCGATAAGCAAGGTCGCACCCCCAAAAAATAACGAAGTGTATGTCGACCCCCGCATCATTTAAAAGAGGAAAAAATTATGTATATAGATACACTTACACAAGGCATGCCTGATAGCTCGGTAGAAAAAGTTACTGACTGCTTGCAGAAGCTTGAAACCAATAACTACATCAGCACGCAAGAGGCTAAAGACGCCTATGAAATTTGCAAAAATCATCATTCTTATTTGAGTGATGATGATGCAAAAATGGGTCTTATCAGACTTTGCGCGAAGGCTTGGGAATTTAATGATATTGAAATGCGTGCTTTAGAGCATATCAGACAGCGTCGTGAAACATTGCAAAATCTTAGCGAACCCCAATATTACGCTTCTATTGTTAGCATCGCGCAGAAAATTAACTTCCAATATGATTATTTCCGTCCTATTAGCGAAATTAATCAAACATTCAATGAGCTTAGCAACGATAGAGATTTGCGTACTCTGCTTGATATAAACCGTTATCTGAATCTTTCGGAACCCTTAATGGTTGAATTAATGAAATCGCAATGTCAGCAGAATTTTACTGGCAATTCCCAAACTGATGAGCTTATCCAAAAAATCGACCAAGCAAATAAATTATCTGAACTGCCTGAAAAAGCTTTTGATAATTTGATGAATTATCGGGGCAAGCAACTTAACTTTAATAAGAAAACAATAGAAAGTCTCAAGAAAATAGAGAAAAAAGCAACATTAACCGAGCAAGAAAAATCTTCACTTGCTTATGAAATTGCCAGCAACCCTCATCATATTTCACAACTGCCACAAGAAAGTAAAAAAAACGTGGATGAAACATTCAGCAATAAGAATGAGGAAATGAAGAAATTTTTTGAATTGATTGAGCCAGAAAAATTATCATCTCATGTTAAAAGTGAGCTTCCCATTTACGAACAGCTTTTATCGCGCATTGAAAATGGGCAAAAGCCCAGCGACCACGAATTGCAAAAGCTAGATATTCTGCATGATGAATTGGTGCGTTACAATATGCTAGATGCCATGCCCAACCGCGCGCAAAGTTTCTTGGAAGTCTATCAGTTGGAACAGAATGTAAAACAAGATTTTTCCAGTGATAATTTACTGAAAGAGATGCTAGATAAAGTTATCAACTCCAATAACTCGGTGGTACTGAAACCAACGGAAGTCATCTATTTAAATATTTTCCTCAATAGTGGGCAGAGCATTAAAGAAGATCTGAACTGTGAAATCCGTCATTATTTAGCAACACATCATGCTGACCTTTACAGAACAGCTCGTTCTGAATTTATAGATTTGAAAGCCCTTGAAGAAATTGACAAAATCGTCACGCAAATTGAGGAGGAGCAACGCCCCAATAACCCAGGTCGCAAAGTTTATGTGCCTGAACTGAACGCGTATATGGAGCAAACGTCAAATTATATGGAATTACGCATTGATGGTGTTTTATTAAAGAAAATGGGTAATACTGTAATTAATGAGTGGATTAAAAATCCTGATACTTTTCTTAAAGAAACTGACAAAACGGTCATCAAACATCATGAAGGCAGAGATTTCAGTGCTCATGGTGCGCATAGTGGTACCATCACCTACCAATATGGTTTTACTAGCAAGCCTGAAATAGCAAAAGTGATTGCCATAAAGGATTCAGAAACCAATAAACGTGCCACAAAAGATATTACCATTGTGGAATATCATCCAGATCATGGCGCATTACTAACCACATTCTATCATGTGCAAAAAAATGATGTTTCTGCTGGTAACGAATTACAGCAAGGTGATGTGATGGGGACTTATATGATAGTGGATGAAAATACCACAGAAGCACAAGAAACAGGAAGTGCGCTTGCACAAAAAGAACATGTCCATATTGAACGGCGTTATGCCAGCCCTGAAAGCCTTAAAGAAAATAATATCACGGATTTGAAAAATAAATTAGAGAAACTCAATAAAGATAATATTGATGAATCTATCATCAAACACAAGCTCGATAATACTGTAAAATTAACACAACCCATTATAGATGGCGATGAATATAGCACGATTGTTTTATTTTCTCCGGGTAGTATGCTCAATAAGCAGTTGTTGCATGATATCCAATATAGATGGTTACAAGATGGTGCTACATCAGAAAAAGTTACAACAGCTGATGATGCCATTAAATATTTAAAAAATTCTATCTACCGCGATATTTTGTTATTGGAAACAATTATTGAGATGCTCTTAAAACTTAAATTAATGTTGATGGAATTCAAGGAACCCACTTCTGAATTAGAAAAAACCATTCAAAAAGCACAAAAAGTGGTGATTGATTTGCGTGAAAAATATCTGCCGAAGGAAATAAAAATATGGCTTGACAGTTGAGTATATGCAATTTATGCTAGCAAGATGAAAAAGTATTTTTATCTTGCTAGCTTTTTTTTATTGCTTATCAACTCTTTATTGGCAAGCTGTTCACTCGCTGGTGAAAGAGATAATTGGAATCGTGAGTTATACGATTATCTTGTTAAAATTAATTACGAATATGCTTATTATGCCCATCTCTATGATGATGGCAGCTATTTTCCTAAAACACGGCAACAAGAAATTTTAAGCCATATTGAAAATTATTTTCTTAAACCACATGCTGATAAAATATTTGCTGGTAGCATTAATCCTTTAGAATCTACAATAGATGTTGCACTAGCAAAATTACTGTTGCGCTATGGTGGGCAAGCCATTGAAGGACGCTCTGGTGCTACTGTGATTGTTGCAATTTCTTGGCAAGGACAACGTTATAAAAATATTGATCCTAACCTAACCCATGCTGAAATCATTGATATGATTGAAAAGAATCCAAACGATAAGATAAGTGATTATTGGTTTAGGAGAATACCGAGCAATAATGCAATTAATTTAATCAAACTTTATTTAAGCTTAGGGGCGGATATTTATACAAAAGATTTTCTTGATAGAACGCCACTAATAATATCTTTATATACTTACGAAGATGCTCCATTACATCCTTACAAAGGTAGTCGAAAAGTCGTACCCCATATTAGGCCTGATGAAAAACATCGTGCGGCTGATATTTTGAGAATTGATAGTGATGCGGGTACTAATTATTTCACTTACCGCACTCCCCTTACTTACTGGATAGAAGAATTTATTGAAGCGGGTTACCCTGCATCAATGCTTGACACGCATAAGTTGCATTATCCACGTTACATGAAAAGGGTAAGCGTTGAAGATGTAAAAAAAATACTTGATAACCCGAAAGCACACGCGATTAAAACCAACATAAATTGTAATTATGATAAAGATGAAGATGAAGATGAGACTGCACTTATCTGCCCCTTAACCCCATCCATCAATATGAGAGACGCAATGGGCAGAACGCCACTACATATCGCAGGCGAACAAGGCAACGAAGATGTGTTTAACTACCTCAAAAATAACGGCGCAGATACAAGCATCAAAGACTATCGCGGTAATCTGGCAATGTTAAATTAAAAGGGGTTGCAACGTGCTTTATTATTTATGGGGGGTGCGGATTTTTACGATGATGAGGCAGAAGCCCATCATCAAAAAATAACCCCCCATGCCCCCGCTACTACTTAACACTAAAATATCGATTGTGTTTAAATGCACCTCGATTGTCATTCCATGAGGGGGGATTGTCGTTTTATGCGATGCGATTGCAGTTTAATGAGATAAAATTGTCATTTTTCATAGCGTGATGCTATTTCACCAGACGCTTATGCATTATAAACCGATGTAACTGTCAATTTATTTTATGGAATGGTTGTTTTGTGTATAAGTTTCTATATTTTTTTATAAAATACGTTATTTTTACTGCTTATGTTGCATCTAATTTTTTAATGAAATTATTAACAATCTGTTCAAAATTCATAATCGTGCTATTTGCGGTATCTACGGATTCTGACATTTGTTTTGAGCGGTCGGCTGTTTTTGATGTATGCTCTAGCACTTGTGCAACACGTTGATTGACTTCCGTTGTTTTTGTTGAGGCGCTTGTAATCGATCGCTCAATTTCTTGTGTGCCTGTCGTTTGTTCAACGATTGTGCTGGCAACAGTATTAACGATACGGCTAATATGTTGAATTTCGCCATGCACAGTTTTCATAGCGGTTGCTGCTTGATCGGAAATATCACGAATTGTTTGAACCTGTTCGGTAATATCACTCGTAGCACTGGTGGTTTGTGTGGCAAGGTTTTTAACCTCATTGGCAACCACTGCAAAACCTTTACCTGCTTCACCTGCGCGTGCTGCCTCAATGGTAGCGTTTAACGCTAGCAAATTGGTTTGATTGGCAATATCACTAATCAATGAAACGATAGCGCCAATTCTTTCCGAAAGGCTGGTCATTTGATTAACAATTTCATCGGTATTATCAAGACTTTCTGATATTTTTGCAACGGTTGTTAAAGAGCTATCCATCTGTATGTTGATTTCAGAAAATGAGATTGCCATTTCAGAAATTGCCGCAGCAACAACTTGAACATCTTCGTTCGTATCATTCATAAATGATGAAATTTGATTAGCATGCTGTAGGGCAGTCGCCGCCGCATTAAGCATTGCATGATTAACATTTTTCATATCCTCAATCATGTTACCGACTTCTTGAACCATGCCGCCAGTATCTTTCTTAAATTCTTCCGTAATTTCTGTGCGTTTTACCAATCTTTGTTTTTCATCTTCTGCTTTTTGCTCTTTTTCATTTTTTAACTTTAGGCTATTTGCCATCTCTTCACTAAATATATCAATGGAATGGGCAATTTCAGAAAACTCATCATTTGTATTGATTGTTTTAAGGTTGTTATCAAAATTTTCTTTTTGCAAACCGTCAATTGCTTCGATGATAATGCTAACGGGCTTGGTTATTTTCCGAGTAACAAACCAAATAACCACTGATAATAGAATAATAATAATAACGGATAATATTTGTATGAAAACGCGAATATCTTTGCCTTGCAGATAAATTTCATCATAATTTATATCCAATACGAAAACAGTTTTTATACCCCTATAATAGTCAATGTTAAAGATACGTAATTTCTCTTCATTGTCAAAACCAATCGCTTTTTCAACCACAAAATCACCTTTTAAATCTTCGTTGAATGCGTCTGTCATTTTATCACTAACACTCACTTGGGCTTGAGTTTTAAGGGTATTGCTTGCTGTTCCAGTTGCCAGTATCACTTCATTATGTTCATTGATAAGGGTGGTTGTTACTTCATTAAACGTATAATTTAATAAAATATTACCAACAAAGGTGGGTTTAATACGCACGGCTAATATACCAATTAATTCATCAGAATTGTCATATATGGGCGTTGCCATAAAGGCAGAAGGATAGACATTATCTAAATAATTAGCAAAACCAGCATATTCAATGTCATTAATTGAACCTGCTTCTTCACCGTCTAAAATTTTTTGAACAACATTTTGTAACCCTGTACCCTGCCATTCTTCTGTAGTGAGGTCAACACCCAAATCTTCATTTTTTGCAACCGAATAAACAACTCGCCCATAACCATCAATCATATATAAATCTTCAAATTCTTGGCTAGAAATGGTTTTATAAAACCATTTTTGGTATTTTTTATGCGTATCATTATAAAATCCACCGTCTGGGGCATCAATAAATTCCGCACGGGTGCTTTCAGGATTATTCGTAATATATAGTTTTTGCAATTCGTCTTTAACATTATTAAATGTATCAGCAGCGAATGAAAAACCATCAAAAGCAAAAAACAATGTAGGGTTTTGCGCCAATAAAACAATATCTGCTTCAATAGCTTCTAACCTCTGAGAATTATCTTCAAAAAAATTATGCGATATTTCTTGATATTCTTTTGTGGTATCTGCCACATTATCTTGATTGATTTTCCAGTAAACAAGGAATGATAATATGAGAGTGCTAGCAATAACAACCATTGACACAATAAGCTGTAACTTGCCTGCAATGCCAAGTCTATTTTTTTTATTACTCGTAGTAAATAAGTTTGCGGTTGCCATTACTTTATTTTCTTTCTACTCCAATGTTGGCATGGTAAATTGCGGGTTTTCGCGTAAGCCACTTGTCCATCTTGTGGTAACGGCTTTGATTTTTGTATAAAATCGTATGCCCTCATTGCCATGGATAGCATGGTCGCCAAACAGTGAATTTTTCCAACCACCAAAGCTATGAAACGCCATTGGCACCGGAATAGGCACATTCACACCCACCATACCCACTTGAATATCACGCGCAAAATTACGTGCCGTATCACCATCACGGGTAAAAATTGCCGTGCCATTGGCATATTCATGCTTATGAATCAAATCAACAGCCGATTGATAATCAGGCTTACGGACAACTGAAAGCACAGGTCCAAAAATTTCCTCTTTCCAGATACGCATCTCTTCGGTAACATTATCAAACAAGCTACCACCTAGATAATAACCATCCTCATAACCTTGCATGGTTTGCTTAAAATCTCTGCCATCTACAACTAAAGTCGCGCCTTCTTGCTCGCCTGTATCGATATAAGATTTTATCTTATCACGGCTTTCTGCCGTTACCAGCGGTCCCATTTCTGTATTTTTATCAGCGGCAGGACCAATTTTAAGGGCTGCAATTTTAGGCTTTAACCGTTCAATAAGCGCATCAGCAACCGCATCAGTTACTGGCACCGCAACCGAAATTGCCATACAGCGTTCGCCCGCAGAACCGTAAGCCGCGCCCATCAGGGCATTGGCTGCCATATCCATATCGGCATCAGGCATGATAATCATGTGATTTTTTGCGCCCCCTAATGCTTGCACACGCTTGCCATTTTGAATGCCTGTTTCGTAAATATATTTAGCAACTGGCGTAGAACCCACAAAAGAAATCGCCTGAACATCAGAGTGGTGAAGCAACGTATCTACAACTAATCTACCCCCATTGACAACATTAAATACGCCATCAGGCAAGCCCGCTTTTTTAAATAATTCAGCAATCAACATACTCGCCGATGGAACGCTTCCGGAAGGCTTCAGCACAAATGTGTTACCGCAGGCGATTGCCAAGGGAAACATCCACATTGGCACCATAACAGGAAAATTAAAAGGCACAATGCCGGCAATCACCCCCAAAGGTTGACGCAGACTATAGCTATCTACATTGGTGGCCACCTGGTCAGTAAAATCTGTTTTCAACAGATGCGGAATCGCAGTTGCAAATTCCACCACCTCAATGCCACGCGTAACTTCACCCAGCGCATCATCATGGGTTTTACCATGTTCCAATGAGATGAGCTTTGCCAAATCATCGACATGTTGCCATAATAATGTTTTGAATTTATCTAAGACACGCGCCCGTTTCAGGGGCGAAAAATTTGCCCATTGCGGAAACGCATCACGCGCCGCTTGCACCGCTTTATTCACCTCATCAGCAGATGCCAATGCCACATCTTTTTCTGATTGCCCTGTGGCAGGGTTCCAGACTTTTTTTGTATTGCCTGATTGTGAAAGACTAATTTGGTTATTAATCCAATGATTGATAATGGTCATAAATGGTTCCTTTATAGTTTCTACTCTAAATTCCTGCTGGAATATTTAAGGGGTCTCGTTTAATCATTTTAGGGCTATTCAGCTCTTTCCACTTGCTAAGTGCTTGATGCGCAGATGGGAAGGCCGGTCTTGGCACAAAATTTCCGCGCCCAGGTTGCGGTTGACTGTTTTGCCCCCAGCTCCATATCACATCGCCACGCGACAATGTATAACGGCTTTGTGCGGTAACCTTAAAGCCTTCAAACACATTATAATCAAGCACCGAATGATGATTGGCTGGACTAATGGTTTTGGAAATTTTCGGATCCCATACCACAATATCTGCATCAGCTCCCACAACAAGCGCACCTTTTTTAGGATAAATATTCAAAATTTTTGCAATATTACTAGATGTTATGGCAACAAATTCATTGGGAGTCAAGCGACCTGTCTCCACCCCTTCTGTCCAAAGCACCGCAAGGCGTTCTTCAAGCCCATTTGAGCCATTGGGAATAATTCTAAAATCATTGATTCCCGCACGTTTCTGCTTGGTGTTAAAAGCAGCATGGTCAGTGGCTACAACCTGTAACGACCCCGCTTGCAAGCCTGCCCATAAAGAATCCTGATGGTCTTTCGAGCGGAAAGGTGGCGACATAACACGCCGTGCGGCATGGTCCCAATCCTTATTAAAATATACGCTTTCATCAAGGGTTAAAAACTGAATCAATGGCTCGCCATAAACACGCATGCCTTTTTGGCGCGCGCGCCTTATCGCTTCATGTGCTTGTTCGCATGATACATGCACAATATAAAGTGGCACGCCTGCAGCATCAGCAATGGTGATGGCACGATTTGCGGCTTCACCTTCTAATTCTGGCGGGCGTGAATAAGCATGCCCTTCTGGCCCCGTAATCCCTTGTTCAAAATATTTTGTTTGTAAGGCTGCAACCAAATCACCATTTTCGGCATGCACCATCGGCATCGCACCAATCTCAGCACAACGCGAGAAAGAGGCAAACATCTCATCATCTTCAATCATCAACGCGCCTTTATATGCCATGAAATGTTTGAACGAATTGATTCCCATCTCTACGGCTGTTTTCATCTCGTCAAAAATAGTTTCATTCCAGCCTGTAATCGCCATATGATACCCAATATCCGAACAAATTTGTGGCGTAGATTTTCGGTGCCATTCATTAATAGCATTGACAATTGAACCATCAGCTCCCGGTAGACAAAAATCAACGAGCATCGTGGTGCCACCGACTGCCGCCGCCCATGTGCCTGATTCAAAGGTTTCAGCGGCGGTTGTTCCCATAAAGGGCATTTCCAAATGCGTGTGCGGGTCAATACCACCGGGAATCACATAAGCCCCTTGTGCATCTATAACAGTTTCTCCTTTAAGGTCCGCACCAATTTCCTTGATGGTTTCTCCTTCAATTAATATATCCGCTTTATAGCTACGATCCGCTGTACAAACAGTCCCATTTTTAATTACTTTTGACATCATTCTTACTCCATAATTTGCGCGGTATCTAACACCGCATGTAATAACACATTTGTTCCGGCACTGGCCCAATCTTGCGTAATATCTTCTGCCTCGTTATGCGATAAGCCATCAACACACGGACACATTACCATAGCCGTTGGCGCAACGCGATTAATCCAACAGGCATCATGCCCCGCACCAGAGATTAAATCGCGATGGCTATAGCCTAAATTTTCAGCCGCCTTGCGAACTGCCATCACACAATCTGCATCGAATGTTACAGGGTCGAAGCCACCCACCTGTTCAAAATTGATGGTAAGCCCCATATATTCGCAAAGCTTTTTGGCATCATTTTTAAGCTGATCAACCATTTTAGCAATCACTGTAATATCCGGAGACCGAAAATCTACCGTAAACACCACCCGCCCCGGAATAACATTGCGCGAGTTAGGGTAAACATCAATATGCCCTGCGGCACCCACAGCGTTTGGCGCATGTTTCCATGCAATTTCATCAACCAAAGTAAGCACGCGTGCCATTCCTAATCCTGCATTATAGCGCATGGGCATAGGGGTTGAACCCGTATGGCTTTCTTTACCAATAATTTCGATTTGTGTCCAGCTAAGCCCTTGGCCATGGGTTACAACACCAATATCTTTGCCGTCGGCTTCAAGAATAGGTCCTTGTTCGATATGAAGCTCGTAAAACGCTTTCATTTTTCGCGTTCCCACTTGCTCATCGCCGATTAGATTTAAACGTTTTAATTCTTCACCTAATGTTTTGCCCGTCGCATCGGTGCGGGCATAAGCCCATTCTTGCGTATGAACGCCAGCAAACACGCCAGAAGATACCATAGCAGGCGGAAAGCGCGTGCCTTCTTCATTCGTCCAATTTGTAACAACAATAGGGTGGCGGGTTTTAATATCAAGGTCATTGAGCGTTCTAACAAGCTCTAATCCTGCCAAAACCCCTAACACACCATCATATTTACCGCCAGTGGGCTGCGTATCGAGATGACTCCCCACATAAACGGGCAATGCATCGGGGTCAGTGCCTTCGCGCCGTGCAAACATATTGCCCATGCTATCAAGCCCCATGGTCAAGCCCGCTTGTTCACACCATTTTTGAAACAATTTCCGCCCTTCAGCATCTTCATCTGTTAGCGTTTGACGATTATTACCACCCGCGATACCCGGTCCAATTTTAGCCATTTCCATCAGGCTATCCCATAAGCGTAGTGCATTAATCTGTAAATCGCGATTGGATAAGTTGGTTGTGTTAATTGACATTATCTTTCGTCTCCCATATATATGAATTTGATTTTATTCATGTTTTTTATTTTATTCCTTTTTACATTCCACTATCTATATGCCAGTCTTTAATGAACCACAACCGAGTCGTATTCAACTTGCTAACGAGAAAAAAATTCTTGAGGCAGCACTTGATGTGTTTTCAACTTATGGATTTCGTGGCTCAACCATTGATCAAATTGCCAAGCAATCTGGACTATCCAAGCCCAATATCTTGTATTACTTTTCTGGTAAAGAAGCCATTCACGGCAGGTTAATCTATGAGCTTCTTGACGTGTGGCTAGCACCCCTGCAAAAGATTGAAAGCACATCCTCGCCCTTATCTGCTTTGTGGGGTTATATTCAGACAAAATTAACGATGTCACGCGAGATGCCCCGCGAAAGTCGTCTTTTTGCCAACGAGATGTTACAAGGCGCACCGCGCATTGCCAACCTTTTAGAAAATAAATTAAAAGAAATGGTTGATGAAAAGGTTTTGATAATTCGCAACTGGATTGAACAAGGCTTACTTGTTTCGCATGACCCTTATCATTTGCTGTTTTCAATTTGGGCAACAACGCAACATTATGCTGATTTTTCGGCTCAAATACACACGATTTTGCCTGATTTAGCAAATGAAACCCCCGGAGCTGATGCACAAGAGCAGCTATTTTCAGATGCTGAAATTTTTTTGAAGCATTTATATTTATCGGCATTAACACCAAAAGATTAGCTCCTTATTCTGCTGCCTTGGCAGAAGGGTTGTTCGGGTGTGTTGTCCAATTTGCAAACTCAGCAGAAACGGTTTGTTTCGTGCGTGGGTCAACGCTACCGGGTTCCATTGGCACCATTGTAATGCAATTTTCAACAGGGCAAACATTCACACAAAGATTACAGCCAACGCATTCGTCGTCAATCACTTCAAATTTACGCACGCCATTTACGATTGATGTAATCGCCTGATGAGACGTATCCTCACAAGCAATATGACAACGACCGCATTGAATGCAGAGATCTTGGTCAATGCTCGCCTTAGTGATATAATTAAGATTAAGATATTGCCAATCTGTAACATTCGGAACAGCCCGTCCGATAACAGCTGCTAAATTTGTATGACCCGCACTATCCATCCAATTATTCAGCCCATCAATCATCTCTTGCACAATTTTGAAACCATAGGTCATCGCCGCTGTGCAGACTTGAAGATTAGATGCGCCTAAGCTTAAAAATTCTGCCGCATCACGCCAATCGGTGATACCGCCAATTCCTGAAATAGGTAATCCTTTGGTTTCCGAATCACGGGCAATTTCTGCAAGCATATTAAGTGCGATAGGTTTAACAGCTGGACCGCAAAGTCCACCATGGCTACCTTTACCATCAATCATTGGTTCAGGGCAGAATCTCTCTAAATTGACGGATGTTATAGAATTAATGGTATTAATGAGCGATACCGCATCTGCACCGCCTTGAAGTGCTGCTCGTGCAGGCTGGCGAATATCCGTAATATTAGGTGTTAGCTTAACAATAACAGGCATGCGAGTATTCGCTTTGCACCAACGGGTAACCATTTCAATATATTCTGGCACCTGCCCAACAGCAGCCCCCATGCCACGTTCAGACATACCATGCGGACAGCCAAAGTTTAACTCAATGCCATCGGCGCCCGTTTCTTCCACCAAAGGCAAAATTTGCGTCCAGCTATCTTCGTCGCAAGGCACCATCAGTGATACGACAAGGGCGTGGTGAGGGTAATCTTTTTTCACTTGTTTGATTTCACGTAAATTCACATCAAGTGGACGGTCGGTAATTAATTCAATATTATTGAAAGATAATAAACTACGATTTGGACCCCATGTGGCACCATAACGCGGACCATTTACATTAACAACATGTGGGTCTAATCCAAGTGTTTTCCAAACAACGCCACCCCATCCCGCATCATAAGCGCGTCTCACATTATATTCTTTATCAGTAGGTGGTGCTGATGCCAACCAAAATGGATTGGGCGATTTAATACCTAGAAAATTTGAACGAAGATCTGCCATGAAAGCACTCCTTATGAATTAATATATTTTTTAGCTCTATACATCATTTAACAAGATTGGCATCTAGCAAAAATTGGCATGAATCTGTTTGGCAGCATCACGTCCCATTGCAACGGCACTTACCGTTAAATCATCACCACCAACGGCACAATCGCCACCTGCCCAAACCTTGTCTAAATTTGTTTTGCCATTCTCATCTATTTTGATACGTCCTGCTTCTAATGCAACGCCCATATTGCTAAGCGTATCAACAAGGCGTTGTCCAATTGCTACAAAAACTTGCTGCGCTTCAAATGTTACGGTCTCATCTGTGGCACTCAGCCCATCATCTGCAGTTTCTGTATAACGCATGGTGATTGCTTTTAGCTGGTCGCCATCTTTTTCAATTGTTTCAGGTTGTAAATTATAGCGTAACGTTACCCCTTTTGAAGCAGCCAATTCTTGCTCCCATTGCGAAGCATTCATTTGTGATTGACCCCGCCGATAACATAACATAACGGTTTCTGCACCCAGTAATTTTGATTGAATGGCAACATCAATCGCCGTCATGCCCCCACCGATAACCACAATATTACGGGCTACAGGCAGGCTGGATAAATCCGAAGCTTGCCTTATTTTTTCAATATAATCAACGGCATCTTCTAATCCGTTTGCTTCCATGCCCAAATGATTTGTATCACCTAAACCTAAGCCTAAAAATACGGCGTCATAATCATTTTGCAAAGAGGACAAATCACAATCGCGTCCTAATGCAACGCCGTTCTTAATTTCAATGCCACCAATTTCTAAAATATAATCAATTTCAGCCTGTGCAAAATTATCAACAGCTTTATAGGCGGCAATGCCATATTCATTGAGCCCACCATTTTTACTTCTTGCTTCCAGAATGATTACTTTATGTCCATTTTTAGCAAGCTCGTGTGCACAAGCAAGCCCTGCTGGACCCGCACCGATAACAGCAACCGATTTACCTGTTGCCGCTTGTGCTTGATAAAATTGTGCATTTTCTTTGATTGCCTTATCGGTTGCATAGCGTTGCAATCTACCAATTTCCACTGGCTTGCTTTCAGCGGTTTCACGCACACATGCCTGCTCACATAATGTTTCAGTGGGGCATACGCGCGCACACATACCGCCCAATATATTTTGGTCAAAAATTGTTTTTGCCGAACCCAATACATTCCCTGTGGCAATTTGCCGAATAAACAGCGGTATATCAATTTCGGTTGGGCATGCTAGGGTACAAGGTGCATCATAGCAAAAATAACAACGGTCTGCTGCGGCAACCGCTTCAAATAGGCTATAAGGAGCATGCAAATCAGAAAAGTTACATTGATATTCGTCAGAACTTAATCTTCCCGTAGCCACTCCATCTTGACGTTGCTTGTTCGTTTCTTCACTTTGTGCCATTAAAACTCACCTTATAATAATTACCATCTGTTGACTGCACACAAAATATCTTTTGCTTTTACAGCATAACATTAAAAATAAAACCGTCAAGTTTTTTTATCAAATGGTCAAAAAACTCTTGCAATCATGTTTTTTTATTTGATATTGTTTTTATCAAATGGTCAAAAAAATCTTGCAATCATGTTTTTTATTTGATATTGTTTTATAATGTCAAGGTTTTTGCCATTTAACGAATGAGAGGGTTTTGCAATGACAGTGCAAACAGAGCTAGCGGATATTGATAGAAAATTTCTAGATATTGCGATTGCTGAGGCACAAGCAGGGCTGGCTGTAGGTGGCATACCCATTGGTTCATCATTGCGGAGGGAAGATGAATTGGTTGGCAAAGGGCATAATCAACGCGTGCAAAAAGGCGATGCGATGACCCATGCTGAAATTGATTGTATGCGCAATGCTGGACGGCAAAAAACATATAAAGATACCACCTTATATTCTACTTTGGCACCTTGCTATCTATGCTCAGGCGCAGCAGTGCAGTTTGGCGTGCCACGTATTGTTGTGGGTGAGAATGAAACGTTCCCCGGAGCACTTGATTTTTTGCGAAGTCATGGAATTGAGGTGATCGTTGTTAATGATGAAACATGTATTGCCATGATGAATAAATTTATCGAAGATAAACCTGAGCTTTGGAATGAGGATATTGGAGAAGACTAATTATTTTTAGTTTTTAAGGTCCAATTTAATTAATATTAATAGACGTTACAAAAGGAGAAATATGATGACGGTTTTAATGAAATTAATGAAGCGTAGCTTTATGGTTTTGAGTGTGGTTTGCGCCATGGCTCTTAGCATGGGTGTTGCGCAAGCCGAGAAAATAAAAGTGGCTGGTATCTATACGTTGCCTATTGAGCAACAATGGATTGGTCGCATTCATAAGGCACTTAAAGCAGCTGAAAAACGCGGTGATATTGAGTATAAATATTCCGAGAATGTTAAAAATAACGATTATGAACGCGTTATGAGAGAGTATGCTGAACAAGGTTCTCAACTTATTGTTGGTGAAGTTTTTGGTCTTGAGCGTGCAGCCCGTAAAGTTGCTAAAGCTTATCCCAAAACTGCTTTTTTAATGGGGTCTTCTTTTGGTCCTAAAGCCCCTAATTTTTCCGTTTTTGATAATTGGATACATGAACCTAGCTACCTTACAGGTATTGTTGCAGGCTCACTTACCGAATCAAATAAAATCGGCATGGTTGGTGGCTATGCAATTCCTGAAGTGAACCGCTTAATGCAAGCTTTTATGGATGGCGCACGGTCTGTTAATCCTAATGTAGAATTTATCATTAGCTTCATTGATAGCTGGTATGACCCACCAAAAGCAAAAGAAAGTGCTTTCGCCATGATAGATGCTGGTGCAGACATTATGTATGCAGAGCGGTTTGGCGTTGCTGATGCTGCTGTTGAACGCGGTGTAAAAGCGATTGGTAATGTGATTGATACTTCTAAAGATTATCCTAAAACCATCCTAACTTCTGCACTTTGGCACATGGAGCCAACAATCGATCGTGCCATTAAAGCTGTTGCAAATGGTGCTTTTGAAGCTTCTGATTATGGACAATATAGCTATATGTCGTATGGCGGTGGTTCTGTTGTTGTTGACAAAAAATTAGTGTCTAAAAAAATTAGGACGCTTGTTAGCACAAAAGAAAAAGAAATACTTGACGGTTTGTTCCGTGTTAATGTTAATGATGCGCCACCACGTTCTGGTAAATAATTTTGTTTGTAACGACGGCTAATTAAACATAAATTACTACCCGTGTTAGAATATTAAGGTTTTAACATTCTAACACGGGATTTTTTTGAGGTAATGAATGAAAAATACTATTCTACTTTCCTTGCAAAATCTCTCAAAAACCTTTGGGAATAACCGAGCAAATGATTCCATAAGTCTTGATATCTATAAGGGTAGGGTTTTGGCATTGCTTGGCGAAAATGGTGCGGGGAAAACCACTTTAATGAATATTTTATTTGGACATTATGTACCTGACTGTGGAAAAATCATGATTTCAAAAGATATAGTGCCACAGACCATGCAAAATGAAGAAAACAATGATGATGAAATGTTGCCATTATTGTTAGGCAACCCACAAACAGCCATTGCTTCTGGCATTGGTATGGTGCACCAACATTTTACGCTTGCAGAAAATTTAAGCGCGTTTGATAATGTTATGTTAGGCACGGAATCTTTATTGAGTTTTAAGCGTGACGTTGCTGAAAAACGTCAAAAATTAGAAAGAATAATGCAAGAAACCGGGCTTATTGTTCCTTTAGATGAAAGGGCTGCTAATTTATCGGTTGGTGAACGCCAACGCGTTGAAATCTTAAAAGCCTTATTTCGTAATGCAAAAATTTTGGTGTTAGATGAACCTACGGCAGTTTTAACACCCCAAGAAGCGGATAGCCTGTTTGCCAATGTTCGTAAATTGGTAGAAAAAGGGCTTGCTGTTATTTTTATTTCGCATAAATTGCACGAAGTTATCGCATTTTCGGATGATATTGCAATTTTAAGACATGGCAAAAAAGTATCAGAAATGAAAACATCTGAAGCAGATGAAAAGAAAATCACCCGCGCTATGGTAGGTAGAGCTGTTTCTAAAAGCACATTGCAAAAAGAAAATAAGCAATCGAAAAAGCGCAAAGACCGTCAAATCAAATGTGCCTTTGATAAGGTTTCTATTACCGGAAACAATCAACGTAGCAGCTTAAAAGAGGTTTCTTTTGAACTTTACGAGAATGAAATTCTTGGAATTTCAGGGATTTCTGGCAATGGACAACAATTAATTGCATATTGCCTTTCAGGTTTACGCACACCTGAATCTGGTGAAGTGAAGTTGAATGGCGAGGTTGTACAAAATTATAGCCCATCTGCGATGATTGAAGCAGGGGTTGGGCGGATTCCCGAAGATAGGCATCATATGGGAATAATTGGTAACATGAATGCTGCTGAAAATCTTGTGATTGAGCAACTCAACAGCCCTGATTTTCAGAAATATGGTTTCTTAAAGCGTCATGCGATTCAAAACTATGCCGAACAATCATGCAAAGATTATGATGTGCGTGGTGTCGAAAAAACGACCCCTGTGCGCCTTCTTTCGGGTGGGAATATGCAAAAATTAATTTTAGCGCGTATCTTTCAAAATAATCCTAAAATTATTTTGGCAAATCAACCCACACGTGGTTTGGATATTAAAGCGACGAATGATGTCTATCAAAAATTGCTAGATGCGCGTAATGAGGGGAATTCTATTTTATTGATTTCTGAAGATTTGGATGAGATTCTAAATCTATCAGACCGCATTATGGTGATACAAAATGGGCAATTGCAATTGGCAAAAAAACGCACACGTTCTGGAATAGGATTAATGATGGCTGGCGAGACTGCCTGAATCATTTTTAATATAATGGATAAAACATATGATACATATTGAACCACGCATCAAATTTTCACCCATGCTCACCGTGGGCATTCCTGTGCTTGCTGCGCTTACTGCTTTGCTATTAGCGGCAATTCCGATTGCATCTACAGGGGCTAGCGTGATTGAAGGTTATGGTTACATGATAAAAGGAGTGTTTGGTTCTTTATTTAGCATTAGTGAAATGTTAACCCGTGCAACCCCTTTAATTTTCACGGGTTTGGCAGCAACCATTGCCTTTCGCGCACGTCTTTGGAATATTGGTGCAGAAGGGCAGCTATATCTTGGCGCATTAGGTGCGGTGATTATTGGCACAGGCAATTTTATCCCTACACCTTTATTGTTACCAACAATTATTATTATTGGCGCGTTATTTGGTGCGCTGGGAATGTTAGGTCCCGCTTTGTTAAAATCACGTTTCGGTGCAGACGAGGTGGTGACAACCTTATTGCTGAATTTTATTATTTTAATTTTGGTGCAAATGTTGTTAGAAGGAGTCTTAAAAGACCCCTTTGGGCTTGGGTGGCCACAATCGGCACCTATTCTTGATGAAGGTATGTTTGCACCTTTAATACCTAATCTTAGACTTCATTCGGGTTTTATTCTTGCGATTATATTAGTGGTTGCCATGCATATTGCCCTACATTATACTGTTTGGGGCTTGCAAATTAGAGCTGTTGGCGAAAACAAGGTTGCGGCAAAACATGCAGGGCTTTCGGTAAATAAATGCCTTATAAGTGCTGCTATGATTTCGGGTGCATGTGCGGGGCTTGCTGGGGTAAGTGAAGTGGCAGGATTGAAAGGCTATTTAACAGCTGATATATCGCCTGGTTTTGGCTATGCAGGTATTGTTGTGGCGATGCTTGCGGGGTTATCCCCGATAGGAGTTTTTATTTCGGCAATCTTTATTGCTTCAATTTTTGTAGGTGCTGATAGTATGAGCCGTGCCTTGGGCGTATCTAATTATCTTGCTGACCTTACGGTATCCCTATCGTTAATTTGTATCTTAATCGGGGGTTTTGTATCACGCTTCCAGTTAAAAATTGTAAAAGTGCAACCTTCATCAGAACAGGATTCAGGATCTTAAAATGGATAGTTTATTAATTTTTTTCAGCGATAGCTTTTGGATGGCAACATTACGCATTGCCACCCCCTTAATTTTTGGTGTGTTGGGTGCTTTATTATGCGAACGCGCAGGGGTTCTTAATCTTGGCATTGAGGGTATTTTTGTGATTGGTGCGATGTCGGGCTGGCTTGCCGTATGGTATGGTGCGCCTCTTTGGCTAGGCGTTCTGGTTGCTGCTTCATTTGGCGGATTATTTGGGCTTTTTCACGCCATATTAACCGTGCCGTTAGGGTTATCGCAACATGTTTCAGGGCTTGGAATTACTCTATTTGCAACCTCTACTGCTTATTTTACGTATCGCACAGCATTGCCTAATGTTAGCTCGCCACCACGTATCGAGCCATTTCAACCGCTTGATATTCCTTTATTATCGGATATACCTTTCTTTGGACCCGTTCTTTTTCAACAAACCGCTTTCACATGGCTGGCGTTATTCATGGTAGTGGTCGTTGCTTATGTGCTTAATCGGACCCCTTTGGGAACAGCATTATTAGCAGTAGGCGATAATCCAGCGGCTGTTAATGCACAAGGCTTATCTGTTTATGGGTTGCGAATTGGTGCGATTGTGGCAGGTTCTGCTTTAATAGCACTTGGTGGGGCTTTTCTCACCATGTCTGCTTTTGATGCATTCTTCTTCGGTATGGTGAACGGACGTGGTTGGATTTGTATTGCTCTTGTAATTTTCAGTAGCTGGCGACCGGGGAAAGCCTTATTTGGCGCGCTTCTTTTTGCAGCATTTGATGCCTATCAGGTTAGGCTACAAACAACCGAAATTGGCACTTTGGTTCCATCTCAGCTATTCTTAATGGCACCTTATATTCTTTCAATCATTGCCCTTATCATTGTTGCACGCAAAGCTGATTATCCACGCGCACTTCTTATCCCGTGGTTTAAGGGACAACGTTAGTAAAGCTACCAAAACGCTACGGATTTATTTCAGGGTAGGAGCGTGGAGTTAGCCCATTAATGAGGTGCTTCAAGGCACAGCGTGGGTGCAATCGAAGCAAATCTTATTCGCAAAATATATTTTGCGAATTTTAGATTTACTGGATTGCATAGGAACGGGCGGATTATTTTGCTCAGAGGTTTGTGTAATAGGAAACGAGTAGCTTTAACATTGCCATTGATAATGCCATATCGCACCCCCCTTAAATAATAAAGCGGAGTGCATGTCGCCCCCCGCATCATTTAAAAGAGGAAAAAATTATGTATATAGATACACTTATACAAGGCATGCCTGATAGCTCGGTAGAAAAAGTTACTGACTGCTTTCAAAAGCTTGAAACCAATAACTACATCAGCACTCAAGAGGCTAAAGACGCCTATGAAATTTGCAAAAATCATCATTCTTATTTGAGTGATGATGATGCAAAAATGGGTCTTATCAGACTTTGCGCGAAGGCTTGGGAATTTAATGATATTGAAATGCGTGCTTTAGAGCATATCAGACAGCGTCGTGAAACATTGCAAAATCTTAGCGAACCCCAATATTACGCTTCTATTGTTAACATCGCGCAGAAAATTAACTTCCAATATGATTATTTCCGTCCTATTAGCGAAATTAATCAAACATTCAATGAGCTTAGCAACGATAGAGATTTGCGTACTCTGCTTGATATAAACCGTTATCTGAATCTTTCGGAACCCTTAATGACTGAACTTTGCAAAGCACAATGTCAGCAGAATTTTGCGGGCAATTCCCAAACTGATGAGCTGATTCAAAGAATTGACCAAGCAGGTAAATTATCGGAACTGCCTGAAACAGCCTTTGATAATTTGATACAGCATAGTGGCAAAAAAATACAGTTGAGTGAGAATAGCATTGAAATATTATCAGAGATGGAAAAAAACCCTAACAATAAAAACGAGGGATTAATTTCTAAGCTTTATAATGCGCTTACCCGCAAAGAAGATTATCAATATTTGCCACAGAAAAGCAAGGGCTGGTTGCAAGATATGCACCAGAAGGTGAATGAGGCAAATATGGAAGGATATTTTGATGATATTCGTGATATTAAGTCTCTGTCTAATGTGCCGTGTGAATACGAAACGATATTATTGAAAGTTGAAGGAGAAAATTACACGCCCAATGAAGCCGAATTACAAAAGCTAGATATTCTGCATGATGAGCTGAAAAAGTACGGCAAACTAGATGCTATGCCCAACCGCAGTCAAGCGTTTTTGGAAAATTACCAAACCGAGCAGGAGTTGAAAAAGAAAGTCCCTAGTAATGGACAAAACCTGATAGATAAATTGAAAAATAAGGAGAAGCTAACAGTTTTTCAAGCCTTTTATCTTAAACGTTATCTATCCAGTAAACAAAAAGAAACGCACCCTATTTATGGCGTCACTGATTTTTATAAGGAAATTACTGAGAAGCTGAAAGACTTACCGCAAGATGTGCGAGATAAAGCATCAGAGGTGCAAGAGTTGATTGACCCAAAAACCCTTGAGGTGATTGACCAAGTGATTGAACAAATCCGCGCCGAAGAAAACCGCCTTTCTAATGCTGAATTCTATGTGCCAGAATTAGATGCTTATTTGAAGCTAACTTCAGAATTTATGGAGATAAGAGTGACGAGAGCAGCTGAGCGAGGCCAGATAGATGAAGTAATCGGAAATTTTATCGAGAAACCAACAGATAATATTGCCGTGGCTTTAGAAAAGTTTTCTTTCCGTTTTCATACAGCGGTGGATTATACTGCCAATGGTGATAATGATGGCACCATTCGTTATATCCCCGATACACAAATCAATCCTACCCTTGCCAAAATTTATGGGGTTAAACTAGCAAAATGGAATGGTAGAGACGTTAAAAATATTACCATTTTGGAATATAATGCGGATAATGGTTTGCTGTTAACTAGTTTTAAGCATACGCAAATAGAGGCAGATTATGCAGTTGAAGCGGGGGATAATGTAAGTTCTAATGATAAAATTGGCACTTATAAAATCCCGAATACAGATGATAAAGAACATACCCATATTGAAAAACGTTTGGTTAAAAAAGAAAATTTTAATAAATTAATCATCGATAAAATTGAAATTGATTTGGAAGCATTCAAAAAATCAAATAATTCTAGCGCGCCTACTATTGATGCGGTCGCACAGCTGGTACAATCAAATGCTACTAATGAGCATCATGCCGTTGCTTTATTCACACCTAACAGCTCGCTTTCTAATCAACTATTGGCGAAGGTGAAAGAAAAATGGTTGGGGCGCGTGGCTGAATGGGCAAATGATGGTATTATTAAAACGGCTAGTAATTTTTATGATTTGATAGAAGATGGCCCGTTGCGTGATAAACTAAAATTAGAAACCATCATTGATATGTTGTTAAAGATGAAAATTCTCTTGGCAGAGGTGGGTGAAACAAATTCTAAGCTAGATGAATTGATTCACAAAGCGCAAAAGACTGTGATTGATTTGCGAGAAACTTATACTGATAAGAAAATAAAAACAATTCTTAAAGATAGTTGATTATTCAATCATTTTAAGTTATCATGAGAGGATGAAAAAGTTATTTTATCCTCTCATATTTTTATTATTGATATTACAACCAATAATATCGGTAACCGTTAATGCTGAAACAGTGGAAACAGATGAAATTTCTTCAGTCAGGAGTTTTCTTTCGAGCGTTCGTTCTGAATATTATTATTATGGCAATAAATATGATGATGGTAATTATTTTCCTAAAGTGCGAGAACAAGAATTATTAACAAATATTGAAGATAATTACCTTAAAAAATATCCTTACCAAAAACTTGATGATAGGGATAACCCGTTAGCTGAAGTATTCCATGTGTCATTTGCCAAATTATTTTTACGCTATGGTGGCAATCCTTTTGATTTATCATTTACCGTGACTCCCTTATCGAGAGTTGTATCACGCTCACAAATAAATAGAAAAAATGTACCTGATTTAACCCATGATGAAATTATTGCAGCGATTAAGAATCATCCTAAACCATGGATTGGTAATTTACCGAGCAATAATGTGATTGGATTGGCAAAGCTTTATTTAAGTTTGGGTGCGGATATTCATTTTAAGGATAGTTACGGACGCGATGTGCTCTATCTTTCGTTATATAAGTACCTATGGATAGGGGATGGCGATTATGATAATGAAACATATGCTAGACTCGATGAAAAGCATTTATCTCATCAGGAAAAAAAATCACAAGAAGAAGGAAATATTAGATTCATTAAATATTATAAAACCCCTGTCACCTATTGGCTATTAGACTTTTTTGTACGTGGCTATTCTGCTGAAATGTTAGACACGCATAAGTTGCTGTACCCGCGTTACATGAAAAGGGTAAGCGTTGAAGAAATAAAAAAAATGCTTGATAACCCGAAAGCACACGCGATTAAAACCAACATAAATTGTAATTATGATAAAGATGAAGATGAGACTGCACTTATCTGCCCCCTTATCCCCTCAATCAATATGAGAGATGCAATGGGCAGAACGCCACTCCACATCGCAGGCAATGAAGGCAACGAAGATGTGTTTAACTACCTCAAAAATAACGGCGCAGATACATCGATTATGGATTATCGCGGTAATCTGGCAATATTAAAATAAGGGGTTGCGACCTTGCTTTATTATTTATGGGGGGTGCGGATTTTTGTGATGATGAGGCAGAAGCCCATCATCAAAAAATAACCCCCCATGCCCCCCGCTGTGCCATATACTAAAATATCGATTGTGTTTAAATGCCCCCGCACCCTAAATTATTAATACGGGATTGCGACCTCACTTCTCGTCGATGGTGAAACATGCCCGCCATTGGTACAAGGGCATGTGAACAAGCCCATCACCTTGCGATAGCCCCCTTTTCCCCCGCGTTTTCGTTTCTTCTGAATCTTATTAAGCACCCCTTACCACACTTTCGATACCAATGTTTGGTACAGCGGGGGGTTATTAAGGGGGGTACATAACGAGGCATAGGCGCACCGCCAATATGCCGAAGCGTATGTCGCACCCCCCTTAAATAATAAAGCGGAGTGCATGTCGACCCCCGCATTAAAATATTAGCAACGATAGAGATTTGCGTACTCTGCTTGATATCGACCGCTATCTGAATCTTTCGGAACCCTTAATGACTGAACTTTGCAAAGCACAATGTCAGCAAAGTTTTACTGGCAATCACCAAACGGATGAGTTGATTCAAAAAATTGACCAAGCAGGTAAATTATCGGAACTGCCTGAAAAAGCCTTTGATAATTTGATGAATTATCGGGGCAAGCAACTTAACTTTAATGAGAAAACAATAGAAAGTCTCAAGAAAATAGAGAAAAAAGCAACATTAACCGAGCAAGAAAAATCTTCACTTGCTTATGAAATTGCCAGCAACCCTCATCATATTTCACAACTGCCACAAGAAAGTAAAAAAAACGTGGATGAAACATTCAGCAATAAGAATGAGGAAATGAAGAAATTTTTTGAATTGATTGAGCCAGAAAAATTATCATCTCATGTTAAAAGTGAGCTTCCCATTTACGAACAGCTTTTATCGCGCATTGAAAATGGGCAAAAGCCCAGCGACCACGAATTGCAAAAGCTAGATATTCTGCATGATGAATTGGTGCGTTACAATATGTTAGATGCTATGCCCAACCGCGCGCAAAGTTTCTTGGAAATTCATCAAACAAAACAAGAGGTGCAGAAAGCACCTGCTGGAAAACAAGTGAATGATATTCTAGAAAAAATTTTTAACTCCAATAGCTCAGTAAAGCTTGAACCGATGGAAGCCGTCTATTTGAATATTTACCTAAATCGACATGGCGCCACTATTCCGCACAATATTAACCGCCAAATTCGTAATCAGCTGGCAACGGATTTTCAAGATATCTATCAAACTGCCCGCACTGAATTTATTGACCCAGAATCCCTAACAGTGATAGACCAAGTGGTTGACCAAATTAGCCGTGAGGAATATAGACTTTCTGGTAACGGAGTTGATATCCCCGAAATTGGCATGAATATCAAACAAACCTCAGAGTTCATGGAGATACGTTTTACCGACAAGAGTTCACAGATAAAAGCAACATTAAATTTAACCGACAAAGAAGATTTTAAAGATTTAATTACAAAACCTGAACATTCCTTTTGGCAAGGATTAGATTTCCGTACTCATAAGGGAGTTGATTTTAGCACCTATGGCGACAATGATGGCACTGTTAAATATCAATATGGTTTTACTAGCAAGCCTGAAATTGTTCAAGTCTTGAGTGTTGCCAATAGTAGTACTTATAATAATTACCTTGAAAAAAATCTTCCAACCAAAGATATCACAATTTTGGAATATCACCCAGAACATGGGGTATTATTAACCACGTTCCGTCATCTGCAAAACACACCTTACAAGGTGGGAAAAGGCAATATGTTGACGCTTGATGCGGGTGCTGAATTAGGCAGTTATCAGTTAAACAAAATAGATAAGCCTGAGGGTCAAAAAGATAAGAATATCAAAGAACATATTCATATTGAACGAAAACATGCAGATAGCAATTCGCTTCGGAATTTTATAAATCATAAAGCAGAACTAGATTTAAATACATTTATCAAGGTGCATAATGATACGCAAAGCACCAAAGATATTAATGATGATGTTGTTCAACTGGTGCAACCGATGATTGATGGTAATGATTATCATGCTATTGCATTATTCACACCAAACAGCCCATTAAATCAGAAATTACTGGCAAATTTTAAACAGCATTGGCGTGATTATAATCATGATTTGATTGCAGCGGGCAAGCTAAATTTACAATCTGGGAAAAAAGAAAATAATATACAATTAATTGTAGATTATATTAATGCATCAGCCTTGCGTGACCAATTGAAATTAGAAGTCATCAATAAAATGTTGATAAAGTTGCAACTATTTCTAACGCATTTTGGTGACACAAATTCAAAATTGGATAGTTTAATTCAAAAAACACAGCAAACCGCAATTAAATTGCGAGAACAGCATGTACCAGAAAAGTTTAAAATCATCTCATAACCTGCTTGACTACTATAACAACACAACTTACAACAAGGGAATGAAACATTTTTATTCCCTTATTGTTTATTTTTTGCTAGGCTTGTTCTTATCAACCATTGCCCATGCACAAGAAACAGAAAGAAATAAGTGGAATAGTGGATTCAATAAAGAATTATGGCAATTTAGATTTGAATATGGCTATTATACTACAAAATATCATGATAGCAGTTATTTTCCAGCTGACCGAGAGCAAGAATTTTCAAATTATATTGAAGATAAATACTTAAAAATCATTGACCATCAAATTCTACAAGAACCCTATAACCCATTATTATATATAGTGAGTGCTCCAATGGCAAAATTATTATTACGCTATGGGGGCAGTCCATTTGATAAAGACTTGCTTGAATGGTTTACTGGAAGAACTGAACTAGAAATAGAAGATAAAAGTAAATTACCTGATTTAACCCACCAAGAAGTGACTAATATCGTAAATGAGAGAGAGAAAAATACGACCCTACCATGGACCCCAAGGTTGTTAGATGATGAGAATATTGCGATTATCAAATTGTATCTAAGTCTTGGGACTGTTCAATATTTTGATGATGAAACCTATAGAAAGAGTCAGATTATAGTCTCATTATACGATGCTGATTATTTGGAGAATTTTATTCCACCTGATGAAAAACATCGTGCGGATGATATTAGAAAAAAACAAACGCCAAAAGAAACGCGATCTTATTATGGTTATTACCGTTCGCCCGTTACTTACTGGCTAGAAGAATTTATTGAGAGCGGTTATCCTGCTGAAATGTTAGACACGCATAAGTTGCTGTACCCGCGATTTATGAAAGAGGCAAGCGTTGAAGAAATAAAAAAATGCTTGATAATCCCGAAGCATATGCGATTAAAACCAACATAAATTGTAATGAAAATACCAAAGGCGAACCCATTTGCCCGCTAACCCCCTCAATCAATATGAGAGACGCAATGGGACGCACGCCACTTCATATCGCAGGTAATGAAGGCAACGAAGACGTGTTTAATTACCTGAGAAACAACGGCGCAGATGCATCAATTATGGATTATCGCAATAATCTGGCAACATTAAATTAAAAGGGGTTGCGACCTTGCTTATCGCAAGGAACCCCTTAACCCCCGCATTATTATATTATGGGGGTGCGATGTGCCTTATCGGCACAACCCCCAAACCCCCGCGCATTAATATTATGGGGTTGCGACCTTGCTTATCGCAAGGAACCCCAAACCCCCGCAATATTTCCCTTCTACATTTTTGATATGTTAACGGGGCGCGGGGGCATTGCGATAACTCCCTTGAAAATCCATTTTCATTCTTTCTATCAAATCTATGAAAAAAGTTTCTTTTTTACCTATTTTGCTGTATTATATAACCTTATAAATATTTTTAAGGAGTTAAACAATGTCAGCAACAATTAAACTTTCAGATAAGCTGATAGAAGATGCACGGCGATATGGCAAAGTGTTTCACCGTTCTATGCCGAAGCAGATTGAACATTGGGCAACTATCGGCAAAATTGCCGAAGACAACCCCGACCTCCCTTATGATTTTATCAAAGATATTTTGATTTCATTGAATGACTTAGAAAATGGTAATGTTACGCCTTTTGAGTTTGATTAAATGCACATTTTACAAACGGCACATTTTACAAAATCAGTGAAGCGGTTGAAGAAAAATCAAAAAACAGATTTAGATAAAGCGGTGCAGATTATCATAGAGACCCCCGACATTGGCACAAAAAAAGTAGCCGATTTGTCAAATATGCGTGTTTATAAATTTCATATGGTTAAGCAACCCATGTTGCTTGCTTATATTCATGAAGCTGATACCATTACTCTGCTCGCTTTAGGCAGTCATGAAAATTTCTATCGCGACCTAAAGAAAACCATCTAATTTTTTAGCAATGCCACTTAATTTAAGGGTCACTAGAAACGTCAAACCTTAGTTAGATATTGCGTTATGATGATTGTCCTGTTACCGTTATATAGGAACAATCATTTTTATATCATAGTTTATAAGGAGGGTAAGAGATGGTTTTTTTAAGCCAAGCGCAACAAGCCAAATTCTGGCAGGATGGGTTTTTGCTTGTAGAATATGCGGTGACACCAAAAGAACTGAATAACCTACGAAGCGTTTTTGCTAGCTGGGTTGAAGAAAGCCGTAAACACAAAAAGGATTATGGTGAAACGCTTGATGGGCGCGCTAGGTTCGACCTTGAGCCGGGGCATAATGCAGAAAAGCCAGCTCTTCGTAGGGTTCAATCGCCTGAAGAAATATCTGATATTTTTTCAGATGCAATGCATGATACGCGCATGGTAGATTTTGTAGCAGAGCTGATTGGGCCTGCTATCAAATTTCATCATGGCAAGGTAAATTCTAAACTTCCCGGCGCTGCAACAAAGGTAAAGTTTCATCAAGATTTCACCTTTGAACCGATGACAAATGATGATGTGATTACCGCGCTTTTATTTCTTGATGATGTAACGCTAGAAAATGGTCCTCTTGAAGTGGTGCCGGGCAGTCATAAAGGGGAACTATATTCGCTTTGGCATGATGGGGTGTTTACCGGTGCGGTTGCTGATAGCGTTGTTGAGGCGCATAAAGATAATATTATCAAATGTACTGGTAAAGCGGGTTCAGTATGTTTGATGCATGCCAGTTTATTACATGGTTCAACCCCTAATTTTTCCGATAAATCGCGCACCCTTTATATCGCAACTTATTATAGCGAAGATGCAATCGAGCTTAGCCCGAATGCTCTACCAAGTAAATTTACGCATGAATTGATACGAGGCGAAATATCGGGCAGGGTAAGATGCACCAACTATGAAATAGAATTACCAGAAGTGCCGAAAGACACATCATTTTTTGCCCAACAAGAAAATGGGTAACCGAAGATTAAACTGTTAACACTCCCTCCGGCAACCCCCGCGTTTATTTTGTATGTTAGCGGGGGGTTAAGGGGGGTTATTTTTTGATGATGGGCTTCTTGCCTCATCATCGCAAAAATCCGCACCCCCATAATAATGATGCGGGGGGTTGTTAAGGGGGGTTATTTTTTGATGATGGGCTTCTGCCTCATCATCGCAAAAATCCGCACCCCCATAATAATGATGCGGGGGGTTGTTAAGGGGGGTTATTTTTTGATGATGGGCTTCTGCCTCATCATCGCAAAAATCCGCACCCCCCATAATATAATGATGCGGGGGGAAATCGGCTCTCGCCTATGGCGGGTTTTATAACAGGGCAAACATTAATCATCGATGGTGGACGTCAATTCATTTGAAATATTCAAAATTATCGTCTATATCAAAAAATTATAATCTAAGTAGATAAATAATTTTAATTCGTTGCTACATTATGTTAAGAATAAATAAAAGTTTTTAGGAGATAAAATAATGCCAAACAACCAGAAAAAAGATTTTGATGATGTTCCGGGTACTTATGTGTTTGATAGCAGAAACTATCGCAAAGGTTATCATTTTAATATGTTTCTTATGTCGCTAAATAAAGCAGAATGCCGTGCGGAATTTGCCAAAGATGAGTCCGCTTACCTTCAAAAATATAAGATGACTGATGCCCAGCGTGAGACGGTGCTGAACAGAAAATGGATTGAGATGCTTCATGAAGGCGCGAATGTTTATTATGCTTTTAAGTTAATATCGCATGATAAAAAACCACCGCAAGTGATGTATGGCAAAATGGCAAACCCGAATATGAGCTTTGAAGAATTTCAAGCCATGATGGTATCGGGCGGGCGTTCTATTGATGGTAACAGAAGTAAAAAGGAATGGGAAAATGGCTAAAATAATTGCTGGCATGGGCTGTTCCCATGTGCCGGGTTTGGGTGCGGCAATTGATAATGGCAAACAAGGCGAAGATTATTGGGTGCCTGTGATGAAAGGGCTTGAGCCTATCAGGGCATGGCATAAAAATAATGTGCCTGATGTCACGATTATTGTCTATAATGACCATGCAACCTATTATTCGCTGGATAATTATTCTACTTTTACACTTGGTGTCGCGGAAGAATTCAACCCTGCCGATGAAGGCTGGGGACCTCGTAAAGTGCCGATGGTGCAAGGGCATCCTGAATTAGCGTGGCATTTGGTAGAAAGCCTAACTTTAGATGAATTTGATATGGCAGTCGCAGGCAGTTTAGATGTTGACCATGGGCTAACAGTACCGCTAACCATTGCCTACCATCAGCCCGAAGCATGGCCATGCCGTATCATCCCATTATGCGTGAATGTGATTCAATATCCGCAACCTACTGCGTTGCGCTGTTATAAGTTAGGGCAGGCGATTAAGCGTGCGATTGCAAGTTTTGATGAGGATATTACCGTTGGCATTTGGGGTACTGGCGGGCTTTCGCATCAGCTTGGCGGTGAGCGTGTTGGGGTTGTTAATCCTGATTTTGATAAAAAGTTTTTAGATAATCTCGCCAATGATCCGCTTGCCAATACCAAATTTACCCATACAGATTTTATCCGTGATGCAGGTTCTGAAGGCATAGAAATGATTATGTGGAATATCATGCGCGGGGCGTTAAATGATAATGTGAAAGAGGCGTATCGTTTTTATCATATCCCTGTTTCAGCAACGGCATTTGGTTCAATCATTTTAGAAAATAGTTAAAACAATCTTAGGAGAAAATAGATGGTTAATATTTGTGTTGCTGGTTGTGGTGCCTTTGGCATTAAACATATCGAGGCATTAAAAAATATTAAAGATGTCAATATTGTATCAGTGATTGGGCGCGTGGTGGATAAAACGCAAAAAGTTGCAGAACAATTTAATGTACCGCATCATTCAATAGATTTAAGCGATGCTTTGAAAATTGACGCGCTTGATGCGGTGGTTTTGGCAACCCCTACCCAGATGCATGCCGTACAAGGTTTGCAAGTAATGAATGCAGGCAAGCATGTGCTGATTGAAATTCCGATGGCTGATAGTTTAAAAGACAGTGAAGCATTGGTGCAGAAACAGCAAGAAACAGGGCTTGTAGGCATGTGCGGGCATGTGCGCCGTTTTAATCCATCGCATCAATATGTGCATAGTTTGATTACCAAAGGCGCGTTAAATATTCAGCAGATGGATATTCAAACATACTTTTTTAGGCGTAAAAATATCAATGCCAAAGGCGAAGCGCGCAGCTGGACAGACCATTTATTATGGCATCATAGCGCGCATTCTATCGATTTATTTATGTATCAAACTGGCGAAGAAATATCGGAAGTCTATGCGGTGCAAGGACCAAAACATCCTGAATTGGGCATTGCGCTGGATATGAGCATTATCATGAAAACGCCTAGTGGCAAAATTTGCACATTATCTTTATCGTTCAATAATGATGGACCGCTTGGCACATTCTTCCGTTATATTTGCGATAATGGCACTTACATTGCGCGTTATGATGATTTGGTAGATGGCAAGGAAAACCCGATTGATGTTAGCAAGGTTGATGTTTCCACCAATGGCATTGAACTGATTGACCGTGAATTTATCCGCGCCATTCAGGAAAATGCCGAACCCAATGGCTCGCTAAGGCAATGTTTGCCAACCATGCGGATTATGCATCAAATAGAAGAAAAAATGACAGCATAATGTCCAATCAAAAGGCGATAGATTATATGCAGATTAGGGGCGGCAGCTCTAAGGGTGTGTATTTTCATGCCGATGATTTGCCTAGCGATACGAAAGAGCGCGATAAAATTTTACTGAAAATAATGGACGGCGCGCATGAGTTGCAAGTTGATGGGTTAGGCGGTGGCAATCCTTTATTATCAAAGGTGGGCATTATTAAGAAATCAAACCGTGATGATTGCGATATAGATTATCTGTTTTGCCAAATTTTAGTTGGCAAAAATAAAGTAGATAGCACGCCTAATTGTGGCAATATTCTGGCGGGCGTTGGGGCTTTTGCTTTAGAAACAGGTTTGCTCACCACCGATAAGAACGAGATAACCATTCGGGTTTTTATGGAAAATAGTGGCAAAATATGCGCGCTTTCCATGCAATGTAAAGATGGTTTTCCCCTTTATGAAGGCGATACGCATATCGATGGTGTGTGCGGAACTTCCGCGCCTATTTTATGTAATTATCATGATATTGCAGGTTCCATCTGTGGGGCATTATTGCCAACGGGAAACGCGCAAGATATGTATGATGGTGTGGCGGTAACTTGTATTGATAATGGTATGCCTGTGCTTGCGCTTGATGCAAAAGATGTTGGAATTAGTGGCTATGAAACCCCTGATGAGTTGAATAATAATGACGCATTAAAGGCAAAGATTGAATCCATTCGGTTGCAAGCGGGAAAAGATATGGGGCTTGGTGATGTTTCAGAAAAAGCCATTCCCAAAATATGTATGATTTCTGATGCAAAAAATGGAGGCACTTTTAACACGCGCACATTTATCCCGTTTCATTGTCATCAATCCATTGGCGTGTTGGGTGCAGTATCGGCCGCCTCTGCTGTATTATTGAAAAATTCAGCGGTACATAAATTCTTAAAATCTCCTGCTGGTAAAGAAAATATCATCAAAGTTGAGCACCCTTCAGGGCAGTTTCAAATCAATTTAAGCTTAGATGAGGCAGGCAATATTGTGCAGGCAGGTTTGGTGAGAACAGCGCGTTTATTAAGCAAGGGGGTTGCCTATGTCTGAACCTCTTGAAAGATTTGGTAAAAAATCATGCATGCCACCTGACCCAAACACCAAACAGCCCACTTTCAAACTGCCGGCTTTATCATGCGATGCCCATTGCCATGTGTTTGGTCCGCACGAAATTTTCCCCTATCACCCTTCTAGCAGTTATTTTCCACCCGATGGTGGTAAAGAAAATCTTAAAAAACTGCATGATATTTTAGGCATTGAACGGGCGGTGATTGTGCAAGCCAGTTGCCATGGGCCTGATAATCGCGCCATGCTTGATGCGATAAAAAGCAATCCTGAAAATTATCGTGGTGTCTGTTTGGCAAATGATGATTTTACCCAAAATGATTTTATTGATTTACAGAAAAATGGCGTCAGAGGTATTCGCTATAATTTTGTCAAACATCTAGGCGGCAGACCTGATACAGATAAAATGCTAAAGACCTTAGAAATTGTTAAACAGCTTGGTTGGCATTTGGTGGTGCATGTTGGTGGCGCGGATTTAATTGACCTCAAGGATTTTTTTGAAAAAATTGAGATGGAAATCGTTGTTGACCATATGGGGCGCGTGCCAACTGAAAATGGTATGGAACAAGAAGCGTTTCAAATTTTATGTCACTTCATGCAAAATGATAATTGGTGGGTAAAAATATGTGGTGCAGAACGTATTTCTAAAGCAGGTCCGCCCTTTCATGATGCTATGCCCTACGCACAAAAACTTACACAAATTGCCCCCGATCGTATCCTATGGGGAACAGATTGGCCGCATCCCAATATCAAAACCCATATGCCCAATGATGGTGATTTGGTGAATCTGATACCGTTATTGACTACTGGCGATGATGCGTTGATTAAGAAAATATTGGTTGATAACCCTGCCAGACTTTATGGATGGATATAAGAAATGAGTGCAAAAAGACAAGTGATTATCATCGGTGCAGGACCTGCGGGTTTGATGCTGGCGCATATTTTATCGTTACGGAATATTGATTGTGTGGTGATAGAACGGCAATCGCGTGACTATTGCGAACAGCGGATTCGTGCCGGTGTGTTAGAACAAGGCACGGTTGATTTATTACGCAAAACAGGCGTTCATCAGAGGCTTGATAGTGAGGGGTTAGTCCATGAAGGTATACAGATGGGCATTGCGGGTAACCATCATATTGTTGAATTTGAAAAATATTTCCCCGATAAAAAAGTCACGGTCTATGGGCAAACGCAAATTGTCTGCGATTTATTTGCCGTCTTAGAGAAAAATAATATTGATGTGATTTGTGAAGCCGAAGCGACTGAAATTAATGATATTGAAAGCGACAGCCCATCATTAAATTATCTGAAAGATGGTAAAACCCAAACCATCACTGCTGATTTTATTGTTGCCTGTGATGGTTATTGGGGGATTGGATTGAAACATATTCCTGAAAATAAAATCACGATTTACAGCCAAGATTACCCCTATAGTTGGTTGGGTATTTTAGCCGATGCCCCCCCATTATTTCATCTGGTTGTGTATGCTTATCATCGGCAAGGTTTTGCCCTGCAATCCATGCGCGGCACTGATATTTCGCGCTCGTATATTCAGGTTGATGTTGATGATGATGTGAAGAATTGGTCGGATGATGCCATTTGGGACGCGCTAGATATTCGCATGGGTAAAAAACAAAATCGTGGTAAAATCACGCAGAAATCTATCACCCCGATGCGTAGTTTCATGGTAGATAATATGCAACATAACCGTCTATTTATCGCAGGAGATGCCGCCCATATTGTACCACCAACAGGCGCGAAAGGCTTGAATTCTGCCATTGCGGATATTGCATTGCTATCGGCTGGTTTGATTGATTTTTATACAAAGGATGATGAGCATTACCTCAAAAATTATAGTCAGTTGGCATTAGAGCGCACATGGAAAGTACAAAATTTTAGCTATAGCACCACCCGTATGTTGCATTACAATAAATCAAACAGTGCCTATGAACACAAGGTGCAAGAAGCAGGCTTGCAACATTTCATCACATCTGATACCACGCAACATGCATTTTCAGAAAATTATGTTGGCTTGCCTATTGCCAAATTACCAGAAACTTAAAAGGAAAATATCATGCAAACTATTGCCGTTAAAAATATTCATCGTGCCAATAAAAATATCGCCACTGGGTTAGGGGAAAAAGGCACTGCCACTATCCATGAATCGCAGGGGCGGATTGGTTTGCTAAAACCTTATATGCGTCCTATTTACAAAGGCGCGAAAATGGGCGGCACAGCGGTAACGATACTAGCACAGCCGGGCGATAATTGGATGATTCATGTTGCCATTGAACTCTGCCAAGCAGGTGATGTGTTAGTGGTTGCTTGTACAACTGATAATGAAGATGGATTTTTTGGTGATTTATTGGCAACTTCCGCGCAGGCAAGAGGCGTGAAAGGTCTCATCATTGATGCAGGCGTGCGCGATGTTTCAGAATTAGAGGCTATGCAATTCCCTGTATGGTCAAAAGCCATTTCATCTAAAGGCACGGTTAAAAATACCTTAGGCAGTGTGAATGTACCCGTGATTTGCGCGGGGCAAATCATCTATCCGGGCGATGTGATTGTAGCAGATGATGATGGCGTGTGCGTGGTTGAACGCACACAAAGCAAACTGGTGTTGAACAAGCCGAAGCCCGCGAAACCAATGAAGAGATGAAGCGCAAAAAATTAGCGGCGGGTGAATTGGGCATTGATTTGTATAATATGCGTCCGCGCCTAAAAGAGGCAGGGCTTGAATATATTAACCATATTGATGAATTAGAAACATATAATAATATTGCTATAAAAAGAGATGAGACATGATTATTGATTGCCACGGGCATTACACAACTTTCCCCAAAGAAGTTGATGAGATAAGAGCCAAACAAAAAGAACAAATTGCTGGGGATGCAAATTTTCAAGCGCAAAAAATCACGATGGATTTATCCGATGATGCAATCCGTGAATCCATTATCAACAATCAGTTGAAATTACAACAAGCGCGCGGCACCGATATCACTATATTTTCACCGCGTGCCAGTTGGATGGGGCATCATATTGGCAATAGCTCCACCTCGCTTTATTGGTCGCAATATTGTAATGATTTGATTAAGCGGGTATGTGAATTATTCCCTGAAAATTTTGTGCCTGTTTGTCAATTACCGCAAAGCCCGGTAACGCCAATTCAGCAATCGATTGATGAGCTAAAAAGATGCGTAGAAGAAATGGGTTTTATTGGTTGCAACCTCAACCCCGACCCATCAGGCGGTTATTGGCAAGATAAGCCTTTGGGCGATAAATATTGGTATCCCTTTTATGAAAAAATGGTTGAATTACATGTGCCTGCCATGATTCATGTTAGCGGTGCGTGTCATCCTTGTTTACACACCACAAGTTCCTATTATTTGGGCGCGGATACAACCGCCTTTCAGCATCTGATGATGAGTGAGGTTTTCACAGATTTTCCGACGATTAAATTCATCATTCCCCATGGTGGCGGTGCTGTGCCGTATCATTGGGGACGGTTTCGGGGCATGTCCGAAGATATGAATTTGGGTGATTTAGGCGCGCGGGTTTTGAATAATATTTTCTTTGATACATGCGTTTATCACCAAGCGGGCATTGATTTATTATTGGATGTTATCCCCATTAAAAATATTCTATTTGCTTCAGAAATGATTGGCGCAGTGCGCGGTATCGACCCCACAACAGGGCATTATTATGACGATACAAAACGCTATATTGATGATAACACAAAAATTTCTGCACAAGAAAAAGAAATGATTTTCTATAAAAATACGCAAAATGTGTTCCCGCGGCTTACAATATGAGTCTGTTTCTAGTCAAAATATGGTGAACAGTCAAATCTATTGAATAATAAATTTATATGATGTATTGTCATTATTACCCTGATATGAATAGCTTAATATAACCATCAGGAAATTATTTATCATGAAACAGAAAGATTCACCTTATTATCATGCCGATATTGAAACCATGTCGGCTGATGCGATTATAGATATGCAATTAAGAAAATTGCAAAAACAACTTGAATATAATGTAACGCATGCCCTCTTTTATAAAGAATTATTTGCTAAGCTAGGGGCGGATGTTAGTGATATTAATTCTCTTGAGGCATTGAGCAAACTTCCTTTTATAGAAAAAACGCATTTGCGTGATAATCAAAAACAACATCCCCCATTAGGGCATCATGCCGGTGCGAAAATGGATGATATTATTCGGATTCACGCTTCATCAGGCACAACAGGCACGCCATCTTTTATCGGGTTAACTGCCTATGATAAAAAATTCTGGCAAGAAGCGATTGCACGTAGCTATTGGGCGCAGGGTTTAAGACCAAATGATATTTTTGCCATGGGCATGAGTATTGGCTTTTTTGTGGGCGGGTTACCGGTTGCAGGCGCGGTTGAAGAAATTGGCGCAACCTTATTGCCCATTGGTGTAGGGGCATCAGAACGGTTGATTGCTTCTATCACTTCTATGCATGCGAATGTGTTGGCAACCACGCCTTCTTATGCCATTTATCTTGCTGAAATTGTCAATAAAAGTGACACATTAAATGCCAGAGATTTAGGCATTAAGAAAGTTATGGTTGGCGCAGAACCCGGTGGGGGCGTGCCTGAAATACGCAATCATATCCAAAATTTATGGAATGCAAAATGCTTTGAATCCGTTGGTAATGCTGATGTTATCACCATTCATAGTGCAGAATGCGAAGCGCAAGATGGGTGCCATTTTATGCTTCCTGATTATGTGATTATGGAAATTATTAATCCTGAAACAGGCGACATTGTTTCACAAAATCAGCCAGAATTTGAAGGTGAAATGGTTTTCACCCATATCGACCGCGAATGTAATCCGTTGCTTAGATTCCGCACACGCGACCATGTTGTTATCAAAACCACCCCATGCCCATGTGGCAGAACGGGACCTAGAATTAAATGTATCGGACGCACGGATGATATGCTGATTATCAGAGGGGTTAATGTATGGCCATCAGCGATTAAAGATGTCATCATGCAGATGCGCCCTGAAGTTTCTGGTGAATTGGCGATTATGGTTACAGAAACACTGCCAAAAGTAACCCCGCCATTGCATATTAAGGTAGAATTAGCGCAGAATGGTGTCGCTTCTGCTGATTTGGCTAAAAAAATAGAAACTGAATTGCGTGCAAAATTAATATTTGCCGCTTACGTTGAATTGGTGCCTTTTCAATCTTTGCCACGCACCGAAATGAAAGCAAAATTAATACACCATATTAATAAAGGTTAAATGATGAAATTTGATAATGTTTTTATCCCCTATCGGGCTTATTGGAGCACTCCTTTTTGTCGTTGGCAGGGGGCGTTAAGCAATGAACACCCCTTAAAATTGGTTGCTGTTACGGCGCAAAATCTGTTGCACAAAATTGATTGTGACGTTCAAAATTTACAAAGCATTCACTTTGGTATGACGGTTCCGCAATATCAGAGTTTTTTTGGTGCGCCTTGGATTGCCGCCATGATAGGAGCTCCCCACATTACAGGTCCAACAATTTCACAAGCATGTGCCACCTCTGCACGCGTTATTGCTTCAACGGCATCTATGATTGCACTTGGTTCATCTGATTTATCGCTTGCCCTCGCCGCTGACCGTATCAGTAACGGACCCCATATTTATTATCCAAATCCTCATGGGATAGGCGGGCATGGGCAAGCTGAAGATTGGGTATTGGATAATTTCAATCATGACCCCTATGCCCATGTTGCAATGGTTGAAACAGCTGAAAATATTGCAAAGAAATATAATATTTCGCGCCAAGCACAAGAAGATGCGGTGCTGTGCCGTTATCAGCAATATCAAATGGCACTCGCTGATGAGCGTAAATTTCAAAAACGCTATATGCAAGAAGTGCCGATTAAAATCAAGAAAGAAACGCAAATCATTGCTGAAGATGCTGGCATTACGGCTGTTAATATGGCGGCGATGCAAAAATTAAAACCCATTGTTGAAAATGGCACTGTTACCTATGCCATGCAAACGCACCCCGCTGATGGCAATGCAGGCATGGTGCTTGCGCGCAAAGAAACCGCGCAAGATTTAAGCCATGATAAAGCGGTGACAATTCAACTGTTATGTTTTGCTGAAGGACGTGCAGAAAAAGCCCATATGGGTATGGCACCAGTGCCGGCGGCGCAAAAAGCTTTAACATTGGCAGGGCTTAAAATAGGTGATATCAAGGTGATAAAAACACATAATCCTTTTATTGTGAATGATATTTATTTTGCTCAGCAAACGAATCTACCAATTGATAAAATGAATAATTACGGTTCATCCTTAATTTATGGGCATCCGCAAGCCCCGACTGGGCTTCGTTTAATTATTGAGATGATTGAAGAATTAGTGCTATTGGGCGGAGGTTATGGCTTGTTTACTGGCTGTGCCGCAGGCGATACGGGTGCTGCCATTATCATCAAAATATAAGGAACAGTAACGCATTTATAGTTTGATGAATAATATGTTACAAAATACACATTTATATGCAAATTGTAACATATTTGTTGAATAATAAATTTATATGATGTATCGTTTTATTACCCTTTTAATAAACTTATATATATAGTCAGGAGAGATTATGAAACAACTATTAAAAACCCTAACAATTGTAGGGATGCTTTTTGGCGTTAGCAATGCGAATGCTGAAGAGACCTTAAAAATGGCAACGATTGCACCTAGTCTAGGGCAAGCGATTACCATGGCAACTTTTGCCAATATTGTATCCAAAGAACTGAAAGATGTAAATATTGAAATTGTCGCAGGTGGCGCAGCAACCTTGCACCAATTAGAAGTTGGGCGTGGCAACCTTGATATGTCAATGACATCGCCAGGTATCTATAATTTTATGGCTGATGGCAGAATAATGTATACGAAGGAAGCAGACGCACCTAAAGCCGCTAAAAATGTTCGTTTGTTAATGTGGTTCCCTTATGGGCAATATCATTTTGCAGTAAGAGATAAATCAAATATCAAAACATTAGATGATATTGAAGGCGCAACGGTATTTTTAGGACCACAAGGTGGTGGTGCTTATAATACTGCCAGACGCTGGATTGAAGCAACGACTGGGCTTGAAGCTGGTAAAGATTATGATGCCATTAAAGCCAATTGGACAACTGGATTTCAATCATTCCTAGATGGAAAAATTGATATTTATACCAATGGCTGTCTTGACCCATGTCCACAATTTATTCAAATCACCGAAACAGAAAAGATTCGCTTCTTGGAACCTGAAAGTACAAAAGGTGCAGCGGTTGATAAATTTCTTGCGACATCCTGTGCGTTCTGTTACATAACCAATATTCCAAAAGGTCAATATAAAAAACAAACCAATAAAAAGAATGTCGTTTCAGTAAATACTGCCGTAGGAATTGCTATCAGTGCTAAAATTAGTGATGATACTGTCTATGATATAACCAAAGCATTTTGGAGTAATCTAAATAAAATTACGTCAGATGCGCCATGGGCAAAAGCATTAGATATAAAATTTGCGGCAGAACAACGTGGACAACTGCAACTGCATCCCGGTGCCGCACGTTATTATAAAGAAGTTGGTGCAATTAATTAAGTTTAAGATTTTCCGCTATATTGGAAAATATCTTAAACTCCAAGTTACCTTTAGCATCCCTATGAATAGGTTTGCTAAAGGTAACATTAATATTGGCTATATAATGCAATGATAAATTACCAACCGCAAATTAATCACTTTCTTAACAGGCTCACTCCTTTATTAAGCGTTATATTTACGGTTATTATTGTTATCTATTCTGCCGCAGGCCCGTTGAATGATTTCGTTAAATGGTTCATAGAATTCACAACCCCCGCTTTTGATGAATTATCACGACGCGACCAACGCGTGCTACTTAAAACGCACTGGTTAGGGGCATTATGGCGGTCATTCCAGCAATCATTTTTACTGCCCACCGGCTTAACTTTAGGATTGCCATTGGTATTTTGCTTCGCCATTACGCTTGCCAATTTTAAGGAAACAGGTGTTAAAAAACTACTTCATTGGCTTGCTGCTATTATCACCATTTTCGTTTTAATCCAATGGATTATCAATTTATCCTTGATTGATGGCGGGCTTATCCCCTCCACAAAAAGCGGCGATATCGTAATTTTCTTATCATTGGTGCTGATATTACTTTATATCACCTACCGCTTATATGGCACATTCATTGTTGGCTTTTGTGTGTTTTGGATTGTCTATTTTTTTGTGAAAGGGCTTCTGCCTGAATGGACAGGCGTTTTTGCAGGCGCAGATGCCAGTTTCCAACAAAATTTTCGCGCGATGGTGCTCAATTTCTGGTCGCAAACAGGAGGCATGTTCGGGCGTCCCTTACAAGTTGTCACCGGCAATGTGCTGATATTCATTGTGTTTGGCTCGGTGCTGATGGCATCAGGTGCAGGCACTTTATTGATGAAAATCGCCAATCGGCTCACAGGCGGATTCACAGGTGGGGCGGCACATGGCGCGATTGCAAGCTCAGCATTATTTGGCACGGTATCAGGGGCGGCGATTTCCAATGTTGTTTCAACCGGTGTCATGACAATTCCGGTGATTAAGAAATCTGGTTTTAAGCCTAATTTTGCGGGTGCGGTTGAAGCGGCGGCATCAACTGGCGGGCAGATTATGCCTCCTGTTTTAGGCGTTGTTGCCTTTTTTGTTGCAGGGCAAATTGGCTTAGAATATCGCTATATTGTGATTGCGGCGATTATCCCTGCTATCTTTTATTATATGAGTGTTTTTTTAACCGTTTATTTTGAAGCCAGAAAACAAAATATTGGCGCGTTACCTGCCTCGGAACGCCCTAAACTCAACAAAAATGAAAAGATACAATGTTTCGTATTTATCATCCCCTTAACCGTATTATCCTATTTTTTATTCAGCCAGCCATCTGTGCCCAAAGCAGGCTTTTATGGCTTTATCAGCGCGTTAATAAGCACTCTGATATTGTTTCCAGAATCGCGTTCTATTAAAAATTTATATGGTGCTTTTGCAGGGGCAGGAAAAATAGCCGCCTCAATCACAGTGATTGTCGCAACCATTGGCTTGGTGGTGGGGCTGATTCAAATATCAGGATTTTCCGGACGTCTCTCTTTATTACTCACCATTCTTGCCTCGGGACCATTGCTAACCGTGCTGATTGTGGTTGCGCTGGGTTCCATTGTGTTAGGCATGGGCTTACCACCGGGTGCAACATATTTTATCATTGTGATTGCACTTTCATCAGGCATAGAAGCCGTGAGCCTTGCGCCCTTAACATTGCACTTATTCGTGGTGTTTTTTGCGGTGATGTCCACCGTGACCCCACCGGTTGCATTAGCGGCATTTGCCGCTGCCCCCATTGCCGGTGGCTCGCCGATAAAAACAGGTTTTGAAGCGGCACGGCTGGCAGTTGGTGGCTTTATCATTCCCTTTGTATTTGTATATCACCCCGCCGTTTTGTATAAATTACAAATTTTATTTGAATGGTTCGGTGAAGAAACCCTTGAATCAAAAGCGATGATTGATATTCACAGTGTCACATGGGTACAGCTTGGGTGGGTTATGATTGCCTACAGCCTTGCGATTTGGCTGATAAGTTCGGCTTTAATTGGCTATGAAAAATATCGCTTGCACCACATAGAACGCATCATCCGCCCTATATTAGGGGTTTGTGTGTTACTGCCATTGTATCATTATGCCATTCCTGCATTTTTATTGGGAATTACATTGATTGCTACTCACCGCTTGCAACTCTTAAAAAGATTTAGATAAATCATCTTAATATTTATTTGCGCTTGGGCATTATTGTTTTCTTTGGCAAAGCGATGATAGCTCACCAATTTCCAAGCACATTAGGCCAATTATCATCGGCATTTTTGATATTCGGGGTTAGGCTACGAAGCCATAATTTTTGCGCTTCAGAATTATAATTAAGATATAATCTGCCCTTATGAATCCCCCATTGCCGTGGGTCTGCCGAAGCAATAGAATTTTTAGAAACAGCAAGCGCGCAATAACCGCCATATTGTGGCGCGTATTTTTCAGGATTGGCAACAAACAGCTTGCGATTTTCATCAGAGGCAAAATACCAAACCGCGCCTTTCCAATTATGCGAAAATTCTTTCTTGCCTTTTACAGGGCTGTTTTTGGTAAAATAGGCAACCGTATCATAACCAGAAACCGCATCTTTGCCTCTATCTGTATAAATTTCTGCACGCCCACCAGACCCACTCACAAAAAACCCTACAAGTAAGATTATCATTGTAGCGCGTAAAAAACTAAAAAGTTGAAAAATATTGTGGTTCGTTTTAATCATGATTTCGCTCCGCTTTTTAAGTAAAGTATAATAAAATTGGCAATAATAAGTTGGCTGGGGTGGTAGGATTCGAACCTACGCATGGCGACACCAAAAACCGCTGCCTTACCGCTTGGCTACACCCCAACATTGGCATATCAAAATATGATACGCTAACACATTGCCCGCGCATATTAGCGCAAAAATAAGTGC
>CBDETR010000003.1:0-25887 GCA_965243045.1 Alphaproteobacteria bacterium
GCCATGCGCGGATCGTGATGCCATCTGTTTCTTTTGTGCGCCGGGCGAAGCCCGCTAGATATTCTTGTAGGCTTTGGTCAGCTAAAAAGATTGCTGATGCGTGCATGTTCTGGCATAGCTCTTCAGCCGTATCGCCTTGATATATTCTATCATCTAATGTTATATATTTCGTCATGATTGTCTCCTATGCCACGTTCAATACTGCCGCGCGGTTCTGATAAAATTCAGCCACATCGGTATCAATGCCACGCCATAAGCTATCCTGCGTTGTTTGCCCCGTCAAGCGATAATATGCTTGCCCCTCGCGTCTTTGCGTGGTGATATTTAACCCCGCCTGTTGGCGTAAGTTTCGGCTGATTATTGCCCTGATACTATGGGCTTGCAATCCCGTCCGTTCTGTTATCTCGCTCATGCCCGCGCCTGCGCTTATCATATCCGCGATTATTTTAATATTACCAGTTAGCCTATTCAAATCAACAACCCCTGCTTCTGCTTGTGGTTCTTGCCCGCTGGCGATAATAAATTTATCAAGAAATCTTACCCAGCTTTCAATCTTACGCCCGTTTAATGAACCGCCATGCTGGCGAAACTCAATCGTGCCTTGCCGGCGGTGTGATTGCAAATTCACCTTAAAATACCGCCCATTCATCTTTATACTGAACGTCATATGCTGTTACAGAAGGGGAAAGTATATTGCGCCTATGATGATTTAACCATGGATACGATACGCAATCGCTATGTGCGCGCAGCACTTGAAAAACTTTGCACATTAAAAGGAATAAATAAAAAGCTGGAATGGCAAGTTGATAATGCTTCTGATAATATTTTAAATATTTTGCCTAATATGTATGCGGATATTGCGATTGAGAATAAAAAAGATAATAAAAGGATTATTATTGATACAAAATCTAATTCATTAACCATTTCAGGTTATTATAGGGATGCAACATTGCGTAATACATATCTTTATCAAATATATGCATATTTGCGTAGCCAAGAAAAAGAAGATGATAGGGCGTCACTTTCATCTATCGGAATGCTTCTTCATCCATCTATTAATGAATATATTTGTGAATGGGTTACAATTCAAAATCATCCTATTTATTTTTGCACAGTCAATTTACAGCGAACCCCACAAGAAATAAAAACACAACTTTTGGATTTATTGCATAAGGCTGTTGAAAATGACACCCTCACTGTGACTGCTTAACATTACGATTATTACATTTACAAAACATTATTTATTTCTCGCGGGGTGAGTTATACGCTTTATTATTTGTGGGGGTCGACATACGCTCCGCTTTATTATCTTTAAGGGGGGTGCGACATACGCTTCGGCAATATTGGCGGTGCGCCTATGCCTCGCTATGTACCCCCCTTAAAAATCCCCCCGCCCTACCTAACATGAGCATCGAAATTGTTTCACCCCGTGCTAACTTTATCGATAGTGGGTAACTTAACAACCCCTCGCACTACTCTCAATAACCATTGATAATGTTTTCTGTAAGACCTCACCTACCCCGCGTCGCCCCTGCGAAAGCAGGGGCCCATGCGGGAAAAGATTGTTTTTATCAATTTCCTGCGCCATTGGCTTAATACGTGTTTGTACAAAGCGATGCACCGCATCACGTAAGGCATTAATATCTTCGCCCAAGTCAAAATTCATGCTGTGATGATACATAATACTATTCCTTAATTTACGATAGTAATGAGATTACCGACCTGATGGGCTTTCTTTCGGTGATAGTTTTTTACGTCCTTTTAACAGAAAACGTGGCGCAGTGCCATAGTCGCGTAATGCCAACCCTGCGACAAATTCACCAAAAACTGGTGCATGTTTGAATAGATGCCCCGAACAGCCCCCTGCAAGCAAGACATTTTCATGTTGCGGATGCCAATCAGCGATAAAATGTGTATCGGGCGTTAAAATAATTTGATTAAATTTTGAATCAACCGCGCGTTGCCCTACCAAATCGGGCAGACGTGTGGCAATATATTGGCGTGTTCTGTGCAGGATGTTTTTCTTGATAAATCGTTCGTCATTATTAATATCAATCTTATCGGGCAAGGCAACCGCGGCTTTGACGCCCGACCCCTCGGACGAGGGCAGCCCGAATGATTGTTGGCCATGGTCAATCCAACAGGGCATGCGGTGCTGGTCAAACATATCACTGCCATCAGGGGTCGAGGTGTAAATCACATTGATACCAATCACCTGCGTAATCGGCTTGACGGTTTTTGGGTACATCTCGTTCATCCACGGACCCGTGGCAACAATAATGGTATCACCGCCTAATGGCTTGTTATCCAGATGCAGTTTTTCATTCTTGTCGGTGGTAACAGTGCCGCGAATGATTGTGCCCCCGTTGGCTTTAATATAGTTAGACACCGCAATTAACGTACGGTGCGCCATTAGCATCCCTGCTTCGGGTTCATAAATGCCATAGCTAATATCATCGGTTTTAAATTGCGGAAAACGTGCTGAAATCTCGTGCGGTTGAAACCGTTGATAGGGCACGGCTAATTTATCAAATGTTTGACAGGTGGCATCCTCCCAATCGCAATGCCCCGCAGTTGCCAAAATTAACACGCCACATTCATAATAGAATTTTTGTTGTAACTCTTGTTCAAGCGCAAGCCATTGTAAGCGTGATTCGCGTGCCCAAGCGGTATAAAATTCATCGCGCCCATGAATCGCACGGATGACGCGGTTATAGTCCGACGAAGATGCACGGGCATGCCCTGGCTCCCACCTATCAATAATGGTAACCTTATGCCCCTTTTTTATCAGGGCATAAGCGCTCATCAAGCCCGCAATGCCTGCACCTACAATGGTTATTGATTTTGCTTTGCCCATTTACTTTGCCTTTTCAATGATTACTTTTTTCTTGATTTATACTCTTATATACTGCATACAGTATACCATAAAAAAATAAAGATAGAAATTGAACAAGGAATATCATGGCAAAAGACTTTTCATTACCAGCTGGCACTCACACAGTTGTTGTAGGGTTTGGTGACCTTAACGGCAATATGTGTGGCAAACGCTTACATGCGGATTTTTGGGATAAAGTTGTTGTAAGCGGCATCAATTTATCGGCGGCAACGTTTTTATTAGACCCCGTTTGCGAAATTATGCAATGTGCTAGCGTCTCTATGGATAATGGCTACCCCGATATGTCAGTCTATCCCGTCACCAAGCCTATTCCCATACCGTGGGAAGAAGGCGTTGCATTTTCATTTGCCCATACCCGCACCGTAGAAGGTGGTGCCCCATTGCCGATTGACCCTAGACGCATATTGGTAGAACAGCTTGCCCGTGCAGAAAAAATGGACTTGCAGGTTTCCATAGGTGCCGAGCTAGAATTTTATTTGCTAGACCCTGAAACAAAAACGCCATGCTTTAACGAATTGAAGGTTTATTCCTTACTGTTGGCCTCGAAAATGGAACATGTAATTGGACCAATCCGTAATCATCTTAATACGATGGGTATTCCGATTGAACAATCAAATCCCGAATATGCGCGTGGGCAAATAGAGGTTAATATCCGCTATGGCGCATGTATGGAAGTGGCAGATAGGGTGATTATGTTCCGTAATTTTGTGCGCGAGATTGCGCATAAGCATGGCTATTTGGCAACATTTACTGCAAAACCATTTCATGATGATGCGGGCAGTGGTTTTCATACCCATTATTCGCTGTGGAAAGATGGCAAAAATGCTTTTGCAACTGCCGATGGTACAATCAATGAATTGGGCATAAATTTTTTAGCGGGCATGCAAAAACGTATGGTAGAAACAGCACTGACCAGTGCGTCGACTGCGGGTTCTTATCGTCGCCGTCAGCCTTATACATTTTGCCCGACTAATAATTCATGGGGTTATGATAACCGCACCGTTGGTTTAAGAGTGATTGAGGGCGAGGCTTCTGCTGTTCGTGTGGAAAAACGCGATGGGTCGGCTGATTGCAACCCGTATTTATTGATAGCAACAGAATTGGCAGCTGGGCTTGATGGCATTGAACAAAAGTTACAACCAACGGAAGTTTGTACCGCCGATGCCTACGCAGAAACACGCCATGAAGCATTGCCCGCCAGCATTCAAGATGCCTTAAAAGCCGCGCAAGGCTCAACATGGTTGCAAGGCGTGCTTGGCGCAGAACAATTTGATGTTGTAACGCAATATGCCCAGCTTGAAATTGACGCGATTGGTGAGATTGACCCCGAGAAACCGTTATCAGACGCCGAAAAAGAACGCTATATTGGAAATATGTAATGAAGATAATTCGGACGATAGGCACAGTCACCGCAACCGTTAAAGATGTTTCCTTAACAAGCCGCTCTTTAATGGTGGTTGATGTGTTAAATGGTGCATTACAACCAACAGGCGAACAGCTGGTTGCAGTTGATAATTGTGGCGCAGGTGTGGGTGAACTTTGCTTGATGGTAACAGGGGCATCGGCAAGGGTTGCTGATGGGCTTGCCATTGCACCGGTTGACGCGGTTTTAGTAGCGATTATTGATGAGTTAACCGTGGCAAAACAAGCCTCGGGTTCGGCAACAACAAAGAAAGAATAAAAGCTTGATATGTATTATCAAATTTTTAAGTGTAATTATAATTGTTAATTTTAAGGAGTAGAAAATGGCACAAAAAGTACTGGCGGGACAAACCGCATTAGGAATGATTGAAACACGCGGCTTGGTTGCATCATTGGAAGCAGCCGATGCAATGGTAAAGGCGGCAAATGTTACAATTATGTCGCAAAGTAAAGCAGGCGGTGGCTTGATTACAACCTTAATTCGCGGCGAAGTTGGCGCAGTGAAAGCGGCAGCTGATGCTGGTGCTGTAGCGGCTAATAAAGTTGGCGATGTGGTTGCTGTTCATGTAATTCCGCGCCCTCATGATGAAATAGAAGCATTGATTAGCAATCTTGGCGGCGGTTCAGCAGATTAACCAAAAAGATTAGGTTACGCTTAAGCAGACTTGAGGAAAAAACATGAGTAATGCTGAATTTGAAGAATTTACCCGTGCTGTTGGCACGCGTGCTGATACAGCGATAGTCGCAGAAACGGATTTCTTTAATCACGTCACTGTGCTTGGCGGTGATAGCTGTTCTATGGTATTGGCGGCATTGTCTTTATCGGTCGGTGCTGACGTGACGCTGTTTTCTGCCTATGGTGGTGAAATTGCAAAATTTGCCAATGGCGGGTCAATCTCGCTACGTGGTGAAGCGGCGGCGGTTGGTAATTTTAATGTCAATCAAAAAAATGTCTCATCAATTACGTTGACGGGCTCGCTTGATGATGCGGTGCGCAATGCAGAATTATTGATTTTTGGTGGTCCGGTGCATAAACAGCGCACCTACGCCATGGCGCTTGCCGAACATTTAGCCGATGGACAGGTGATTTGCTTGCCAAATGCGCGTAGTTTTGGTGCAGTAGAAGTGGCACAATTATTGCGGGCGGGCGGTTGCAATGCAGATGTTACAATTATCGAATTAAACGGTATTGGCTATTGGATTGATGAACAGCAAAATGCCTATCATCTTACCACGCGGTCGCATAATTATGCTGCTGTGTTGCCTGCCAGCCGTAGCAATATCATCAAACGGCTTGATGCGTTAATCCCCAATATTAACATAATGCCTAATGTTATGGTATCAGGTTTTTATGATGGTTCGGCGATTGTTGATATTGTTGCTTTATGTGCGGGCGGTCCGTTCTTAAAATCTGGCGGTGCGACTGTGCCCACAGGCGGTGTGCCATTAGAAAAAAATCAGAATTTCCGAAATTTGCTGGGCGAAAATCATCTGGTGCTTGTTGCAAAATTATGGCAGGAACGGATGGATTTGGCACAAAAATTTGGCATTCGTGATTTACCAGAATGCACTGTAATGGTTGATTGTTTTGCAGGCGTGCAAGATGGACAAGGTGTTCGCAACATTCCCAATGCACAAAATCAAACACATTTGATGCGTGATGGTATTATTGCATCATTAGCACCGTTGGTGTCATTGGCAAAATTTACTGACGCTGATTTATCGGTTACGCAAAGCTTGATTACCTTAGCCTCAAATTTCATCAATGGCAATTTACGCGCCAGCTATCGGCAGTTGGATAATTTAGATGTTGCACCAGACAATCTTGAAGAAACCCGAAATGTTATCGAGCAACTCAGCTTAGGAGTAGCCAATGGATAATGACTTAAAATCAGTCGCCTCGGCACGGCAAGCTAGCGAACTTGCATGGCAAGCCTATAACAAATTTCTTGGCACCGACCCAAAAAAAATTGATGAAATCGTAGCGACAATGGCGGATGCGATTGTGCCTGAATGCAAGCGGTTGGGTGAAATGGCAGTCGCAGAAACGGGCTATGGTAATGTCGCCGATAAGCGGGTGAAGAATTTATTTAATGCGGTTGCGGTCGCTGAATTTTTGCAAGAAATCAAAACATTGGGCGTGTTATGGCAAGATGATAAAACCAAAATTGCCGCTATTGGTGTGCCGATGGGGGTGGTTGCCGCTTTAATTCCAGTGACAAACCCAACCTCTACCATTATTTTCAAGGTGCTGTCGGCGGTAAAAGCGGGCAATGCAATTGTGTGTGCACCGCATCCGCGTGGGGTGCAATGCGGATTAGAAACCACCAGAATTCTTGCAGAGGCAGCTGAAAAAATGGGCGCGCCAGCAAATTTAATTCAATGTTTAGACACGGTCACCCAAGAAGGCACGGCTGAACTCATGCGCCATAAACGCACCTCAATCATCATGGCGACTGGCGGACCAGCGATGGTGAAAGCGGCATATTCATCGGGCAAGCCAACATTAGCAGTGGGTGCGGGCAATGTGCCTTGCTATGTACATCAATCGATGAAAGATGAATTGGCAGAGATTGCCGATATGATTATCAGTTCAAAAAGCATGGATTATGGCACGACTTGCGTCAGTGAACAGGCGGTGATTGCGGATAAGGAAATTGCGCGTGAATTGCGGCATGAATTAAAAATGCATGGCGGTTATTTTTGTACGAAGGCTGAAGCCGATAGGCTTGCCAAAGTGATGTTTGTTGGCAAGCAACGGATGGATGCTGAAAATGTTGGGCAAAGCCCGTATATATTGGCTGAAAAGGCTGGCTTTTCAATCCCACCCCGCACCCGTATTTTGTTGGCTGACGAAAGTAAAGTCGGCTGGGAACGCCCATTATCGGCTGAAAAATTAAATCCTGTTATTGCATTTTATGAAGCAAAATCCAGTGAAGAGGGCATTAACCTTGCAGAATCCATCGCCAAATTTGAAGGCTGGGGGCATACAGCAGTGTGTCATTCTAATGACCCGACGATTGTAGCGGAATATGCTCGCATTCCAACAGGTAGAATTTTAGTCAACACCCCCGCAATTCACGGTGGTATGGGTTTCTCAACCGATTTAGAACCAAGTGTGATGTTAGGAACAGGGACATGGTCGGGGTCAATCACCTCGGATAATGTCAACGCCTTACATCTTATTAATATCAAACGCGTCGCTTACGAAAACCGGCCGTGGCGTGATATATATGAAGTATATGGAGAGTGAACATGGATATAACGATGCGCGCGCTTGTGCAAATTAATAATCTACAACCTAAATTTGCCGCCTATAATGGGGCTACTGTACAAGGCTCTATGCCATTGGCTGGCGACACAATTTTAATTGGTGAATTTGCGCCGGGCAATGGGGTGTTCACCTTGATTGACCGTGCGTTAAAAGTTTCTTCGGTGGAAACCACCACGCAGATGGTAGAACGGGAATTTGGATTTTTTATCCTGCGTTCAGGATCGAATGATGAAATCAGTGCGGCATGCGAGGCGATTTTGGCAGAATTAAATTTATCACTCAATGATAGGATTAAGCCAACCCTTGCATCCACCCAAGTGATTCATTCGGTGGAACCGCATCAGGCGCAAATGCTGAATAAATGGCGCAAAGGTTCGTTGATTATTCCGGGGCAATGTTTAGGCATTATAGAATGTTCGCCTGCGGCTTATATTTCGGAAGCCACGAACGAGGCAGAAAAAGCTGCGAATATCGATATCGTAGAAGTTCGCGCGGTTGGGCGTTATGGCAGATTATTTATTGTTGGCGAAGAAGATAATGTCAAAGCCGCCATTGAGGCCGCAAAATCCGCCATTGCTGCGATTGAAGGCAAGGTTGAAGAATGACAAAACGCCGTATTATTGGGGAAGAGCATATTGATGCGTTACGCCGCAAAATGCAAAATCGCTTGGAAATTTTTCCAAGCGATATTATAACGGCAGCAGCACAAGACCAAGCAGAACGGCTTGGTATTAATTTAGTGCATGGACCGCTGGAAAAAGTAATGCCACCAAAAACTGATGGCGCAGTGATGGCGATGCGTGCCTTATGGCGTAGAAATCCAAAATGGGTTGCACCAAAAAATGTTATTGCCCCGCAAGCCCATCGCATCCAAAAACTTGCCTTGGTTGGTGCGGGCGGTGTTGGCGGCAATATTGCGCATTTGGCAGCCAATATGGATATTGCCGAAATTATTCATCTGGTTGATATTACGCCGGGCATGGCCGAAGCACTGGCATTAGACCTTAACCATGCTTCGGGTGTGTCCCGAAGTAGGGCACACGCTTATGGTACGGCTGACCTTGCCGCGGTTGAAGGGGCAGATATTGTGGTGGTAACAGCGGGCAGACCCCGTGGCGCAGGCATGACACGCGCGGATTTGATTGATATCAATCGCCGTGTGATAGAAAATGTTGCCGAAGCCATTAAAACCCGTGCGCCTGAAGCAATCGTGATTGTGGTGACAAATCCGCTGGACGAGATGACTTACGAAATGTTGCGTGCCACTGAATTTCCACGCGAACGTATTTTGGGCATGGCGGGCACATTGGATAGCAGTCGGTTTCGCAATGCAATTGCGCTGAAAGCTGATGTTGCTGTGCGCGATGTTCAGGCGTTAACGCTTGGCTCGCATGGTGAAGAAATGGCGCCGATTGTCTCGCAATCGCGCATTAAAGGACGTCCATTAGATGTGTTTTTATCGCCCGAACAAATTGCCGAATGTGTAAAAGATACGGTAACAGGCGGCGGACAAGTTGTTGCATTGAAAAAATCAGGCTCGGCTACCATTGCCCCCGCCCATGCCACCATTGAAGTGATTGACCATATCCGCCATGCACGGCAAGGCACTGTGCCAGTATCGGTGATGCTTGATGGCGAGTATGGCTTAAAAAATGTTGTGTTGGGCGTGCCGTGTTTTCTTGGAAAATCAGGGCTGATTGAAGTGGCAGAATTAAACCTTACCGACGCTGAAAACAGCGCCTTACAAAATGCCGCAAGCGCAATCCAAAAACGGCTTGGAATGTAATGGCACGACACTATTATGCTGGTGGTGGGCGGTTCGAAAAAGTAGCCAATTATTCACGTGCCTTAAGCGTTGGACCGTTTGCCTTTGTTTCAGGCACCACAGCGATGGAACCAACGGGCAAATTGCACGCGCCATGGGATTCATACGCCCAAACAATTTACATTTTCAAACGGATAGAAGACGCGCTAGACGATATGGGTTTTTCGCTGAATGAAATTGTAAAAACAACGGTTTTTTTAAGCGATATGCAAGAAGTGGCCGGCTTTGCCCGCGCGCATGGCGAATTATTTGCAGGCATTACGCCAACCTTAACGGCAGTGGAAGCTGGGCTAACAACCGAAGGCATGATGGTAGAAATCTCGGTTGATGCTTATAAGGAATAAATCACGTTATAGTTTTAAGTTTATTTCTTAATGGCGGCTAGCTGTAATTCCAGCCCCTCATAAATATGGGCAATCATCGCCTCGCCAGTGCGGACAACATCTCGGTTTTCCATTTCATCAATCAACAACATATGCCCACCAAGCGATTGCGCCATATTCATGTCGCCAATACTGGTAAATAATTTATAAGAACTGCCACGATTCCATAAGGTGTCAAAGGCTTTTAGCAGATATTTATTCTTGCTTGCCAACACAATGGCGCGGTGAATCATCAGATTTGCCTCAAAATAATCGCGGATACTGGCTGTATCGGCAATATTTTCTTTATCTTTGATGATTTTGCGCAATGCCATGAACATTTTTTCCGACGCATTTTTCGTGACAATACGCGCCGCCTGACTTTCAATGGCTGCCCGTAATTGATACAGTTGCAATGTATCTTTTTTGGTAATTTTATACAGCTGAAATGTGCCATGGTCGCTGGTGTATAAAATGCCTTCTTGGGCTAATCTAAACAGTGATTCTCGAACAGGGGTGCGACTAATGCCAAATTGTTCGGCAAGTTTTTCTTGTACCAAACGGGTTGCGGGCGTGATTTCACCATTGTTAATAGCGTCCATAATTTGGTCGTAAATCATGTCTGCAAGGCGTTTTTTGGGCTGTTTTAGTGGTTTAAACATGGTGCTCTTTAAGATAAATTTGTTTGTATTGCTGATATTATAAATTATTTCTTGATTGTTTGCAAAAATACTGTATACAGTATACGCTAGTCGAGTGATTATGGAAAGAGTAATATATTATGTGCGGAATTGCGGGTAGAATTTTAGCAGAATATGGTGATGTTGGCAAAGATCTTGTCACATTGATGGAAGCACAAAAGCATCGTGGGGCTGATTCAACAGGCTTTGCAATTTATGGTGTGCCGCGCGATACAGGTTACGTTATCCGCGCGATGGGTTTTGACCGTAAAACTTTTGCTAAGGATGTTGCCGAGTTTCGCAAAATTTTGCAAGAACATGGTTCGGATTTTATAGAAGACCCAACCTATAATGAAGATGGCAAAACCAAACATTATTTATTGCGTGCCATTATTTCAGCCCCCAAAGCAATAGATGCATGGATTGCCGAGGCGGATACGATGCTAGAGCGTATTGAAGTGCAATCGGTAGGGCGGTCGTTAGAAATTATCAAAGATGTTGGCAGTGCGCAAGATGTCAGCGATGCGCATAATGTGGCTTCTATGCAAGGCACACATGGTTTAGGGCATGCCCGCTTGGCAACAGAATCAGATGTGCGCCCCAATGCCAGCCATCCTTTTTGGGCGCGTCCTTTTCCCGATGTGGCGATTGTGCATAATGGGCAGATTACCGATTACAACACATGGCGCAAAAAGTTAGAGTATAAGGGCTATCGATTTTTAACATCAAATGATAGTGAATTGCTGGCTGTTTGGGTTTCCGATCTGATGAAGCAGGGCAAAAGCATGCAAGAAGCATTGTCGCAATCCATTCTACAGATTGATGGGGTGTTCACCTATATGATTGCACAGCCGCATAGCATTGGTTTCGCCAAAGATAAATTTGCCATGAAGCCATTGGTGGTAATTAACCGCAATCATGAAATAGTGGTGGCTACTGAAGAACAAGCGGTGCGCCGTATTTACCGTGAAGAAAGTGACGTGATTAACTATGATGGCCCATCTTTGAGTAAAATTTGGACGGTGGGAAATAAGGATATTGCGGCGTGAGTGAAATTGTTATTGAGGTGGGCGACCGCCCAATCCGAGAGGTGCATCAAGAAATTCAAACGGCGGCAGATGCGGGGGCTAAAATTCGTGTGACCTTGCCCTATTCGCGGCACAATCTAGGAGTCGCGCTTCCCAAAGATGCAGACATTACCTTTGATGGTTCGGTTGGCTATTATTGTGGTGGCTTGAATATGGGCTCGAAAATTCATGTAAAAGGCAATGCTGGTTGGGCTGTGGGCGAGGCAATGAACAAAGGGCATATCACCGTTGATGGCTATGCAGGCTATGCCGCAGGTGCAACGATGATTGATGGCACAATTCATATTAAAGGCGATACGGGACCGCGCGTGGGTGTGGCGATGAAGGGTGGCAATATTGTTGTTGAAGGCAAGCTTGGTTATCAATCGGGTTTTATGGCGCATGCGGGTAAAATTATTGCGCTTGGTGGTGCAGAAGATAGCTGCGCTGACGCGCTATGGGCGACTGAAGTTTGGGTGTGTGGTGACATTAAAGACCTTGGTGTCGATGCAAAAATTACCGAACCCACACAGGAACAAGTGAACGAGGTTGAGGCGATTTTAGCCCCGCTAGGGCTGGCAGATAAATCGCGGGATTGGCGCCGTATTGTGGCGGGGCAACGTCTTTGGTATTTTGAAAGTAGGGATGCAAACGCATGGCTGATGATTTAGGGGAATCTTACGAATATCCTTTTGCGCAACCAGATGAAAATTCTGTAAAATTTAATGATGGTGCGATAGAAGGCAGACCTGCAGGGCAACCTCATTCTTATGATAAGGGTGGTTCGGCACGCTGGACTCCAGAAGCGATTGCCGAGGTGCATGCGCTATCACAATTGGGGCGTTATCAGGTGCGGGGTTATAACAGTTTTAACAACCGTTTGCCGACCTTTGATGATTTAACCTTTGTGCCTGCAACCATGACTCGTCTGCCATTAGAAGGTTACCGCGAAAAATGCGATGCAACCACAGTGCTTGGCGGCGGACGTGGGCTGGTAGAAAAACCCATTGAATTAAAGACCCCCATTTATATCGCATCCATGTCGTTTGGTGCGCTATCGGCAAGCGCAAAAGAAGCCTTAGGGCATGGCGCAAGCAAAGTTGGCACCATGACCTGCACGGGTGAAGGCGGTATGTTAGAAGAAGAACGTGCGGCGTCAAAAACATTAGTCTATCAATTTACACCTGCGCGCTATGGTTTAGACCTTGACCATTTGCGCCGTGCTGATGGTATTGAAATTGCCTTTGGACAAGGGGCAAAACCCGGCACAGGTGGCTTGTTGTTGGGCATGAAAGTATCGCCACGTGTTTCAAAAATGCGTACCCTGCCCGAAGGCGTCGATCAGCGTTCTACCTGCCGACATCCTGATTTTGCTGGTGCAGATGATTTGGCAGTGAAGATTGAAGAATTACGGCTTGCCAGTAATTATCAAGTGCCGATTTTTGTAAAAATGGGTGCAACCCGTCCGCGTTTTGATGTGGCGGTTGCCGCAAAGGCTGGGGCGGATGTGATTGTGGTTGATGGTGCCGAAGGTGGCACAGGTGCATCGCCAGAAATGTTGCTAAATCACACAGGTATCCCCACCCTTTCTATGGTGGCGGCGGCACGGGAATCGCTAGATGAATGCGGACTTTCTGATAAGGTGTCATTAGTGGTTGCGGGCGGCATTCGCACAGGTGTGGATGTGGCAAAATGTTTGGCACTTGGTGCTGATGCGGTGATGATTGGCAATGGCGCGATGATGGCGCTTGGCTGTAATTCGCCCCGTTATCTTGATAGTTATAAAGCGTTAAACACCTCGCCCGGGGCGTGTCATCATTGTCATACAGGGCTGTGTCCGGTTGGCGTTGCCACGCAAGACCCAGAACTTGAAAAACGCATGGATGTTGCCGCGGGTGCAGAACGCGTTGCGCGTTATTTAACCGCGATGACGATGGAAGTCACCGCATTGGCAAAAGCGTGCGGTAAATCGACCGTGCATAATTTAGAATCTGAGGATTTACGTGCCTTATCATTGGAAGCATCGGCATTCACCGGTGTGAAAATGGCAGGTATTGATAAACCCTTTAGTTGGTAGACAAGAATTTTATTGGATTGTTCTGTTTATTATAATTTAATATCCATAGATATGATAAGGAGATGGAGATGAGAAAATTACTGAAATATATGGCGATAGCCAGCCTTTCTGTATTTTTTGCTTTTGGCGGCTAAAGCTGAGGTAAGGATAGGGTACATTGCTGGTTTATCGTCTGATGCTGGTAAAAGTGGCTTACGAGGCGTAGAAATCGCGATTGAGGAAATCAATGAAGCGGGTGGTTTAAAAGGCGAGAAGCTTAAACTTTATACGGCAGATACCAGACAAGATCCAACAGAAGGCATTAAAGCCTACGAATATTTGGCTGAGAAGAAAAAAGTAGATTTTATTGTTTCTTCATCAATCGATGATGTTAGCTTGGCATGGTTGCCACGCTTCAGAGAATATAAAACGCCAACGCTTGATACATGGACATCTTATATTGGCATTATTGATGAGGTTGGTAAAGATTATGATAATATGAAAAATTATGTCGTGGGCTTGCCCTCACGATATATAAAATGTCGCACCCCCCTTTATTAATAATGTGGAGGTGGGGCGGTGGTGTAATAAGCATGATGCTTGGTGCATAAATTTTAAAATATTGTTAAGAATCATAGATACTAAAATTATTTTTGAATAATTCAAATTCTTCTTTTTCAATAATAGGATTGAGGTCTTTCAATTTTGAATAATCTATAATAATGTTTTCTTTTAATTCTTTTTTAATATCGTCTTGTAACCAGCTACTATTCCAAATTATAGTTTTCTTGTGCCTTACAATGTTACATATAGTTTTCTTGTGCCTTACAATGTTACATAAAGGGGTATCAGAAATAATTAATTTTTCATCGTCTATTTTCAACCCTGTTGCTATTCTTTGCATCCAAATATGTAGATGTTCGGTATTGGGGAGGTTATTGAATTTTTTAATAACTTTTTTCAATAATTCTTTCTTTTCTTCTTCATTTTTTATCCAACTTAAGAGATAACTTATAATAGCAGATATTTGGACATAAGCTTTAGGATTTTTATAAGCAATATCAGTACAAATACTGATAAATAATGTTGGGTTTTTTTCATGTTTTTTAAAATCTTCTTGTTCCATATAATAATGAAGTCGGTAATAAAAATTTGTTAATGCGCTTATTAGGCTACCTGAATTTGAGAATTGAGTGGCTAAATCATAGATTGTTAGCAAATGATTTCGTAAACTTGCTTCAATCATTTTTTGCTTCACTGCTTCAGGATTTTCACCAGAAGCTTTTCTTTTCCAGTAAAAATTATCACCAATGACGGATTGTTTTTTCCAATAAATTTTGTCAGCTTTTATTGAATCAAAAATTAATTCGTCTGAAAATTTTGTTTTTTCTGCATTGAGTTTTAAGCCAAGCTCAAACATAGTTTCAGTAAGGCATTTTACAATTTTTTGTCCATCTTGTCTTGAGTTGGTAAAAATTTTATAATCATCCCTATAGCGAATAATTTTGTAATTTTTTATTTTAATTTTTTTAATTTTTGAGGTTAGCATACAATCGCTATATCCCAATAATATTTCTGCAATGAAATCCATTAGCACCGAACCTTGTGGAATACCATTGGTTTGACCGTGCGACATATCTGTTAAATGTTTATCAATAATATTTCCTATTAAATTAGGCTTATATCTGTGTTTTTTTGCGGAGCATTTACTATGAAGTGCCCATGCGATTGAATGTGTGTAAATCGAACCATAACAATCGGTAATATCCGTTTGTGTTAGGCAATCATAATCTAATGCCATCTCGATAGATTTTTGTTCGATGCTTTGCCACAAATTTAATATTTGTTCTACTCTGTCAGTTTCTTCTGTTTGAGATTTTAGTGGTATGCTGGTGCATCGAATGTTTTTGTTTGTTTGAAGTTTTTCAAACCTTTCAAACCTTTCACAAATTAATTTCCAGTTTTCTTTTTTTGTTATTTCATGCACAAGAGAAACATACAATGCGGGATGAATGAGTTCTAATGGCCGCCAAGCGTATTTTCCATCTTTATTAAACAATAATTTGTAATTAACATCATCATAATTGCTTGGCTTTTTTTTAGAAAAACATGAAAGATTTTTTCTGCCTAAACATTCATCCATTTTTGATAAGAGAGGTTCAAAATTAAAATAATTTGGTAAGTCAAAATTACAGTAACTTTCTTGTTTCAGTAAAAAAGCTTTTGCCTCAACATTATTCATCTCTAATATAGTTTTACTTGTGTTTGATTGAGTCATGTTATTACCTTTAGCCATAAATTAAGGTGATAAATTAACTTAAAAATTAAATAATTGCTATTATAAACTTACATTCACCCGCCTTGCCACATACTCACAGCCGTAAAGTTTTAGAAGTGCTCGCACTACGTACATTCCACCCTTGAGTTTTTATCATAATTTTGTTAAGCTTATGATGCCTTGTGATATAAAAATCACAAATAGGCAAACTGGGTTTCAACACCCGTATAGACGGCGATATTTCATCGTCGTTATGGAAACACAAAGTTTCCTACTGGCTAGCTTTGTGTTTCTGTGTTCTCGGTTCTTTGAACCGGGGACGATATTTATGTCCAAGTTGCTATAAAGGCATATAAGGAGTTGTTTTTAAGCCAACAATTAAACGATTATTTCTGAAAAAACACAGTCCCGGATTCTTAGTATAACTTCCTGTCTCTCTTATCGCAATATAGCCTTTTATGGTATTTTTTTGATAAGAAAACTTAATATCTTTTTCCCATAAAATGTCGCTTTGCCCGGTAGGGTTGCCTTGTCTATCAACCTCTTTTGCATTTAATATTTTGTGAGTCTCACCAGTGGCATTCAAATCATATTGTTTTCCATTAAAATATAAAATCAAATTCAGTATTTTTGTATAGTCAGTATTGTTATTGTCTGTAAAGCGTCTATAAATTTCTTGTAAGTCGCTTGTCACCTTATTCAAGCTTTCAGTATCAATACCATCTCTGACATTGTTTAAGGTAATTTTTGTGCCATGTTTCTTTTTATCACCATTTGTTACGTTTACAATGGCTTTATCATCATCTTTTTCAAGCAATTCTTTTAGGGGAAACCGCGATACCGCTATGCAATCCCCGCGCGCCCCTGATGATACGGGGGGAAACCGCGATACCGCTATGCAATCCCCGCGCGCCTCTGATAATATACGGGGGGAAACCGCACACGGTGCTATGCAATCCCCCCGCGCCCCTGAGCGTGCCACTGCTTCGGACGCGAACCAAGCTCGGCTATCGCCTACGCACCTTAATAATGATAAGATTGATGAATTCACCCATATTTTGAATAAAATTCTGCATGAGCGTGCCGAATATGGCAAGCCAACTCAGCATTTTTCTGATATTGCCAATAGGTGGTATAAAACATTAGGGACGGATATACGCCCAGAGAATGTTGCCCAATGCATGCTTGACCTAAAGATGGAGCGATTGCGCCAAAACCCAGAAAACATTGATACTATCATTGATATTGCCGGTTATGCATTTTGTATTTGGAATATTATTAATGAGAAATAATATGATATGGGCAAATAAGCAAAAAATGAGCTTACCCGAATGGCAAGAATATATCGCGGGCGGTTGCTGAAAATTGGGGCGGTGCAACTGCCAACCCCAAACATGATGCTGGCATGATTTTACACATTATGAGCGAAGCAGAAGAATTATGGGAGGCATGGGCAAGGAATATCCATCAAGATAAACATGTGCCGAGCTATCATGGGATATGGGTGGAAATGGCCGATATGATGATGCTGATGATGCATATGGCGCATGAGCATAAGATTGATTTAGCGGCAGTGATGGCTGATAAGGCTGATTATAATAGCGCGCGGGCATGGGATAAAGAAAGAAAAGATAATGCAAAAATCAGCCATTAAATCAGAACGGCATAAATTACTGGCAAGCATTCATATCAAAAAGAAAGAATTGGGGCTTGATGATGGTGATTATCGAGCGCATTTGAAGCAATGGACAGGGCTTAATTCATCAGCGGGAATGACCAATAAACAATTAAAATATGTGTTGGTGCAATTTAATACTATGATGCAAGCCACCCAGCCACCAAATTATGAAGTGAAAGGTAAAGTAAAAGCGTTATGGCTTTCAGGGTATCATTTAGGGCTGATAGATGATGATTCCGAAACAGCCTTGCGGGCATTTATAAAGCGGCAATTAAAGATTGACCATGAAAATTGGATGAATCCACAAATTGCCTACAAGGTGATTGAGGGGCTTAAGGGTTGGCTAGAACGGGCAGGAGTAGAATGGGGCAAGCATCAGGCTAACCCGCGTAAGGCGGTGATTGAGGCGCAATGGCGTAAATTATACGCACAAGGCAAAGTGCCAGTAAGCAGTGCTACTGAATTACAACGATGGATGCGGTGCAATAAATATATGCGCCCGATTGAACAATTATACCCGAACCAACAAAACACTATCATCAAAGCATTGGGCGCGAAAATAAGAAATGAAAATAAAACATAACGATTTTATTAATAAACAGATGGCAGATTATCAACCCGAATTGGGCGATGATATATGCATAAAATGGCGACAAGAATATTTGGTAAAACGCGCTGTTAAAGACTGGCTAAAAGATACTGACAACACGCGCGTGAGGCGGAGATGGTTTTGGTGCAGGTGGGATACCGCAGAAATCAATGAAAATAAGCAATATTTGATAAATTTGATTAATGAGAGAATTGGGTGATGAATAATAAGCAGATGATGTTAATCCCTAAAATCCCTAAAGGTTCTTATTCCGTGATGGCAAAGCGGGGTGAATCACCCGATAGTTTAGATGATTTTCCAACACCAAAATGGGCAACGCGGGCTTTGATGAAATATGTTATGCCAGAGCTCGGCTGTTTTGGGCAATATACCATATTTGATAAAAAAGAATTGACAGTTTTAGAACCAGCTTGTGGACGCGGTTATATGATTGAGGTGCTAGAAGGTGGCATGAGTAACGAAGGGGAAGGCAAGCAAGAAATATTCTATAATGAAATTCTAGCCCCTGACCAGATTGATAGGCTGTTTACCCCTTTATGTTACAATGTAATTGCGCTATAGTATATGCTCATATTATATTGAAAACCTCACCTAAACAGGAATGGGAATTTATAAAGGAAAGGGAATAATAAAATGTCATATTATAAACGCCATTACCCCCATCAAAAATTTTCTGAAATAGCAAATCTTTCTGAAACTGATATTGTTACACAATTGATTGATTTTCTTGCGCTAACCGAAGAAGATAAGCAAACTGTTTCAGCGCAAGCCGCTGAATGGGTGCAAGATATTCGTGATAATGCCAAGCCAACATTAATGGAAACCTTCTTATTGGAATATGGGTTATCAACCCAAGAAGGTATCGCCCTTATGGGTTTGATGGAAGCAATGCCACGTGTAACCGACAAACATACAATGGATACGCTTATTCGTGATAAAATTGTTGATTTTCAATGGGGGCAACATTTAGGAAATTCATCATCAAAGCTAATCAATCTATCAAGCTTTTTTTTGCTATTAACGCATAAAATATTGCATGAAAAAAACTTTTATTTGGCGCGTTTTTTTAGATATGTTATCCGTCCCTTTACACAGCCTATCATCCGCTACAGCACAAAATTAGCTATTAAGCAGGTGGGCGCACAATTTGTATTGGGGCAAACAATCCAAGAAGCATTGCGTAATGGACAAAAAATGAGCAAGCCGGATTATTGCTATTCTTTTGATATGTTAGGCGAAGCTGCCAAAACTGAGGCAGAGGCGCAGGATTATTTTAATGCCTATGAAAATGCCATTATGGCAATCGCATCTTATCCAACGCATGAAACTATGCAAAAAAATCATGGTATCTCTGTTAAGTTATCAGCTCTACATTCGCGATTTGAATGGTTGCAAAAACCTGAGATGCAGACATTATTAACACAAAGAATATTGCATTTAGCTGAAAAAGCCGCCCATAATAATATGGGTTTAAATATTGATGCAGAAGAAGCCGATAAACTGGAATTTACGCTTTATATTTTTGAGAAAATCTTGCAACACCCACCGCTTAAAAAATGGAATGGTTTAGGGCTTGTGGTGCAAGCCTATAATAAACACGCGGATGCAGTGTTAGATTATATATATCAGCTTGCCAAAAAATATGACCGAAAAATTATGGTGCGGTTGGTGAAAGGTGCATATTGGGATACTGAAATTAAACATGCACAAGTGCTAGGACTTGATAATTATTCTGTTTTTACCTGCAAGAGCCATACCGATATTAGCTATATGGCAGCTGCAAAAAAATTGCTGATGATGGGTGATTACATTTTACCACAATTTGCTACCCATAATGCACATAGTGTGAACTTCATTTTATATTATATGAAAAAGCATAATATTAAGATTGATTTTGAATTTCAACGTTTGCATGGCATGGGTGAAAATTTATATGAAAAACTAAAAGAAGAAAGCAATGTTCCCTGCCGTATTTACGCACCGGTTGGTTTGCATCGCGATTTGTTAGCTTATTTAGTCAGGCGTATGCTAGAAAATGGTGCGAATAGCTCTTTTGTCCATAAAATCATTGATAAAAAAATCAATCCCGAAATTGTGGTAAAAGACCCTGTGGCTGATTTTAAAAATAATAAGATTTCTCATCCCTTAAATATACCTCCTCATGACTTTTTGCCTGATAGAAAGAATTCGCAAGGATGGGATTTTCAGGATGCAACAACCATTTCAAATTTAGCAGAAAATGCAAAAAAATTTGCAAGCCCTTATATTTGGTATAAAAATAATGACGGCAAACAAAAAAATTCCGAAACATCGACCCCCATCTATAACCCTGCCAATAAAAAAGAAATTGTGGGTTATTCTGATTTTTCTGATGCAAAACAGGCACAGCAAGTTTTAAGTACAGCATTATGTGTTTCTGCTAAATGGGAAAAAAACGGTGCACACAAACGCGCAGAAATATTATATATAATTGCCGATTTATACGAAGAACATGCCGATGAATTAATGGCATTATGCCGCAGAGAAGCGGGTAAAAATATCATTGATGCCATTGCAGAATTACGCGAAGCCGTAGATTTCTTACGTTATTATGCTTGCATGGGCAAACAAATAAGTGCTAACACACAGCCGCGCGGTGTTATTATATGTATCAGCCCATGGAATTTTCCGTTAGCAATTTTCACCGGGCAAATTGCCGCCGCCTTAATGGCAGGCAATACGGTTTTAGCAAAACCTGCTAGCACAACGCCACTTATTGCCAAATATGCCATTGGGTTAATGCATCAAGCAGGCGTGCCGAAAGATGTTTTGCACTATCTTCCGATTAAAGGCAAAGTTTTGGAAGAAACCTTGCTGGGCAGTGATGCAATTGGTGGGGTTTGTTTTACGGGTTCTACGCAGGTTGCCCAAACAATTAACCGCAAACTTGCAACCCATGCACCCCATGCGATGCTTATCGCAGAAACGGGCGGATTAAATGCAATGATTGTAGATTCTACCGCGCTGATGCAACAGGCTGTTACCGCTATTATTGAAAGCGCATTTCAAAGTGCGGGGCAGCGTTGCTCTGCTTTGCGTATTCTTTATATTCAAGAAGATGTGCGTGATGCATGTTTGCAAATGCTTTGCGGGGCAATGGATATGTTGAAAATTGGCAATCCATGGCATTTAACCACGGATATTGGTCCCGTTATTGCCGCGAATGCATATCGTGAAATAATGGCGTATATCGATACCAAAAAATCATCTATTATTAAACAAGTTTCATTGCCGAATGATGCCGAGACAGATAAAGGTTATTTTATTCCGCCAACACTTATTGCTATTGACGGGATTGCACATCTTGACAAAGAAATTTTTGGTCCTGTTTTGCATATCGCAACTTTTAAGAACCAGCAATTGCCCGATATTATTACCGAAATTAACACGCGCGGTTATGGGCTTACATTGGGGTTGCATAGCCGTATTAATTCGCGTGAAAAAATGCTTATCAACAACGCGCATATTGGCAATATTTATATTAATCGCAATCAAATCGGGGCGATTGTGGGTTGCCAACCTTTTGGCGGAGAGGGGCTTTCTGGCACGGGACCTAAAGCGGGAGGTGAACATTATATAACAAAATTTCGTATCCTGAAAAACCCACTCACTGCCCAGCCATTTATAGCATCTGTCGCAGCCAAACAGCTAAATAAAGCAGAATTTCTTACAGCGAAAGCACGCTTAAACATAGATAAATGGGCAAATTTTGAAAATAGGGTAACTTATTTAAGCAAATTGGTTAATCAAGAACATATCGAATATTTGGAAAAGCTTGCCACATTTACCCGCACAGCGAGAGATTTACCCGCACCAACAGGTGAAGTTAATCAATATCGACTTTTTCCTAAAGGCATCATATTATGTTTGGGCATCTCGCACCCTATTGGATTTCAGCATATCTTATCAGCACTTGCAATGGGCAATGGGGTTATCTGTATTGAACATGAAGCAAATTCTTTTTGTCAGACTTTTCTGGATGATAAAATAATACCGCTACTTGCATTTGAGCATGATTTAGATATTGATAATTTTCCTATCAACCATGTTAATGCTATCGCAATGCCTGCTAGGCATCCTGCTTACCAACCGATAAGACAAAAGCTTGCCATGCATGATGGTACGATAATTCCAGTCATTACAGAAAATGAACCTTTTATCTCGTTTTGCACACAAAGATGTACCTGTATTGATATAACGGCTACAGGTGGCAACCCCGATTTATTAAATATAGCGTAAAATTATTAAATTGTTATCTTTATGGATTATTCATTTTCTAAAGGAGGTGGGTTATGGCTTATCGGCGGGCAGAACAGTGTAGCCCACCTCGCAATGCCCCCGCCAATGCCCCGCCAGCCGTGCAAAAAAGAGGCGGGTATCATACCGAAAATCCTCGTGTCGGTGGTTCAAGCCCGCCCCTGGGCACCATATGTGAAATCACCAAGCCTATGATAATATTGATAGGCAAGATGTATCCTAAAGTTAAAAACAACTCTATTGAAAAATGATACAAATAAATAGGCTACGTGCAAACGAACGGTTAAAGCAAGTGCCTGCGGAGTGAGTTAGACTTTTATCATCATATGGTTTGATCGCTAACCCTCAAAAAGATTAATGGTGCTACTACCATCATTCTTTCTCTCAATTTTAAATCCGTTGGGAATAGCTTGTTGTACTAAATCTACGTGAGAAATAATTCCAACTGCACGACTACCACCGACAATATTTTGCAATGTTTGCAACACATGTTCTAAAGTAGCTTCATCTAAATGACCAAACCCCTCATCAATAAATATCGCATCAAGTTGTATCCCACCTATTGTGCTTTCAACAATATCCGATAGACCTAATGCTAATGAGAGAGCCGCCATAAAAGACTCGCCACCTGACAAGGTGGTTACAGGGCGTTCTTTTCCTGTATGTGTATCGTGTATTTCAATATCAAGCCCCTTTTTCCTAGTGCCTCCTTTTGCATCAATTTTGCGCTGTAGCCTATACCGTTCATCTGTCATTTTTCTAAGGCGCAAACTAGCAGATTGTAGCACCTTATCAAGCATCTCGGCTATTGCAAAAGTTTCTAACGGTATTTTAGAATGATTAATACCCTTGCCAGAAAATGCGTCTGCAACAATAATTAAAGGCTTATATTCTTTTTCTTTGGTGATAATGTCTTGTAAAACTTTTTCAATTTTTTGTAATATTTTATTGAGATTATTTATTTGCTCTTGTAATTTTGTAGAGTTCGTTATTATCTCATCCTTTTTTACTGTTGCCATTTCTTTATCCTGTTCTAACTGTTGAATATCAGGACGTTGCTTATCCTTAACTTCATCATCCAAACGGCTTAAGTCTGCTTTAGCAATTTGATATTGCTCATCATATTTTTTAATTACTTGTTCCATAGCAGAAATATTAGAGATTTTAACTTTATAAGCATCATATTGTTCCACTGTTAAGTGCTTTTCCTTTAATCGTGTTTCCATTATTTTTTGCTTCTTATCACATTCATTAGATGCATTTTTATAATTTTTAATTGCATTATCCTTATCAGCTTTTGCCTTAGTTAATGATAAATCTGCATCACTTTTTTCTTTTTTTGCAAGTTCTAGTTTTTCTTTTCTTTGGTGAATAGCATCTTCTAATTGTTGAATTTTATCTTGTAAAATATCACCATCTTGTAATTCTTCTGGTATTTCACTTAGGGCTATATCAATTTTATCTTGTGTCCTAGTTAATGCAGTTTTAGCAGTATCTCTACTTTCGCGTAATTCTTCACATTTTTCATTTAAATCGTGAATCAAATTTTTAATATTTTGTATTTCTTCTTTTAAATCTTTAATGATTACTGCTTCGCCTAACATTTGTAATTGCTCATCAAGCTCTTGTTTTTGATTTTGCAGTTGTTCAATAGGTTGTTCAGGCTTGGGTAATTCCTGCAGTTGTTTGCTTTTTTCTTGTAAAATTGCTTTTTCGCTTGCAACTATCTCTTGTCGCTTTTGCTGTTTTGCTTGTATATCTTCAAGTTCATTTTTAGCTTCTCTAAAATATTTATCTAATCCTTTACTATGAGCATCACCTTTGGCAGGAGAAGGATGCTCTGTTGAGCCACATACAGGGCATGCTTTACCTTTTGATAATTTATTGGCTAAATGCAAAGCTTGCATATCAGCAAGTTTTTGTTCTGCTTGTTGAAATTTTTTTTCCTTGTCTGAAAATTCTTCTTTTATATCAGATAAAATATCTTCTACTTCTTTTAATTTGCTTTCTTGCTGTTTCTTTGCCTCAATAGATAGTGTGTATTTTTTTGCTTGTTCAATGCGGTTTTCCAATTGAGTTATTTTAGGAGTAATTTCCAAGCGGGTTTTTTCTGCCTCAGTGGCATTATTTAATTCCTGCTGTTTTTTTTCAAGTTTTTCTTTGTTGGAATCACGTTGTTCTTGTTTATCTTTATATTTTCGTTCTTCAGCATTTAACAAATATATCTGTTTGATTTTTTTAGCATGTAAAGGGTCTACTCTTTGCAAAACTTCTTTATAGCGTAGCCTATCTTTCAAGTCACTTTCATGTTTCGCTTGCAACTGATTTTTATCTTCACTTGTTAAATTTTCTAAAGTTTCTTTTTTCGCTTTAATATTTTCTTGCGCTTCCAAAAAATATTTCTCAGCATCATCTTGTGCTTGTTTTGAGTCTTCTAAATTTTGTTTTGCAGATTGCAAGGCACTATCGATATCTTTCAAGCTTTCAGCATCTTTAATGGCTTTTAATTGTTTTTTGTTTTCCTCTATATCTGCTGATTTTTTTTTTAATGTTTCAAATGTTTGATAAGTCTTATCACGCTCAACAAACTTTGTTTCTATTATTTGAGCGTTACTTAAAGATGTATCTACTTTATTTAATTTCCTTTCAGCATCTGATAATTCTTTTTTACATTGTTCTTTTGCTTGTTGAACGATAGAAATTTTATTTTGAAGTTCTTGCAAATCAACCGTTTCAGTCTGTTCAAAATATTGGTTGCATTCTGAATTAAGTAGTCTAATTTCTTCTGCCATTTTCTTTTCATCACTTTGTATTTTTTCTCTTAACTTTTCATAAAGTGATACGTTAAACAGTTCTTTTAAAATATTGAAACGCTCATCATGTTTTGCTATTAAAAATCTTTCAAATTTCCCTTGAGGTAGTAAAACAATCTGTCTAAATTGTTCTGCACCATAATTAAGCCTCTGCTTGATTTCATGATTAACGTCACTTACCTTTTTTTCAGCGATAATTTTTCCATCGTTGCCGTTCAAAATATCTTCTATGGCAATACCCGTAACATCAAAAAGCCATGCTATATGTTGTTCTGCTACAGTTCCATCACCTCTTCTATTTGGTCTTTGTTGTGTTGGTCTTCTGCGAATAAAATATTGTGATTTCCCAATCTCAAAAATCAATTCAACTTCAGCCAAAACATCATCATGTTCACGAATATGATGCGAGCGCAATGTTTCTACATCTTGTTCTTTTTTTTGTGGCTTCACCAAAAAGAGCAAATGATATTGCGCTAAAAATTGTAGATTTTCCTGTTCCTGTTTTACCATAAATTCCAAAAATTCCCCTTGCAAGAGATGACCTGAAATCAAGAGTTTCTTTTTTTGCGTAAGGACCAAATGCCTGCATTGTTAGATATAAGGGTCTCATAGGTTATTGCTCGCTATTAA